>JACCLL010000036.1 GCA_013425325.1 Microcaldota archaeon
TTTTCCTGGCCGATTATCTGGTCCGCCAAGTGGTCGGAAACAGGAATGTCGGCGGTTGTCTTGAAACCAGCCCATTGTTTTCCATAGTCCCCGCCTTTTCCTGAGGACGTGGCTTGCGCTGGCGCCGCGCTTAACCTCGCAGAAGTTGCCTTACGCTGCCGCTTTGCCATTGCAATCTATTTTATTGGCCGCGTGGTTTTAATCCTTGCGCGACCTAAGAATTCCCGATTCAAATGATTAGGCTGGTTGTCCTCGGCAGCAGTGCTTCAATGCCCTCGCGCGAAAGGGTTCCGTCGTGCTTTGCAGTAAAGTACGACGGCGTGTTCCTGTTCGACTGCTGCGAAGGGGCGCAGAGGCAGTTGATGAAGTACGGCGTCAGCTTCGCGCAAGTAAAATGCATTTTCTTAAGCCACTTGCACGCAGACCACTTCCTCGGAATAGCAGGATTGACCCAGAGCATGAACTTCGTGGGCCGGAAAGACCCGCTGTACATCTTCGGACCGGCAGGAACGCAGAAGCTCTTCGAAACCATGTTTTACTTAAAGGAACTGCGGCCGGAGTTCAACGTACGCGTGTTCGACGTCGGAGAGTCCTCGAAACCGGTTTTTGAATCGCGTCTGTTCAGCGTCCGCGCGTTCGAAGTCGAGCACACGGGCAAAGCGCTTGGCTTTACGCTGGAAGAAAAGCCGTTGCGAAAATTCGATTTGGAGAAAGCCAAGAAACACGGCGTCTCGCGGTCGCTGTTCACGGAACTCCAAAACAAAGGAAGCGTCAAAATCAAGAACGAAAAAACGGGGAGAACAAAGACAGTCAAGCTAGAGCAAATCACTTTCCTCAAGCCGGGCAAGAAAATCGTTTACAGCGGCGACACGCGGCCCTGCAAAACCCTGCTTGCCGAAGCAAAAGACGCAGACTTGCTGGTGCACGACGCGTGCTTCACCGACGAGCAGCAAAAACTGGCCGAAGACAAGAAACACTCGACGGCCAAGGAAGCCGCGGAGCTGGCGAAGAAAGCCGGCGCCAAAAAACTGTTGCTGACTCACTTCAGCAACCGCTACGACGACCGCAAGCCGCTGCTTGAGGAAGCTAAAGCCGTTTTCCCCGAGTCAACCGCGGCCGACGAAGGACTAGAGCTAATGGTCTAGCGCCTCGCAACAATTAATTACTTTTACGACTTGAATAAGGAAGAGGAGATTTGAGTTGAAGGAAAACACTTACTTGATTATCTTTGCAGTCGGAATAGCGGCGGTAGTCTTCCTCAGCGCCACTATTTTCAGCAAAAGCATGCTTCCCAGAGACTACGACGTGCTAAACAACGTCACGGTTTACGGCGGAGGACTCACTGCAATAGGAAACTCGCTTACCCCCGCAAAACTCTCCGTCCAAGCCATGTTCCCCGACGAAAACACGCCTTTTCCGTGCATGATAAAAACCTGGACCGAAACCTCCCGCGCCATCGGCGGCGCTTACAAGGAAGTGGAAAACCTGGCCAACATAAACGGAGAATACTGCCTCGGAGAAAACAACACCCACAAAACCTGTCCGCCGGCCAACGTACTGATCAGACAAGGAGACTGCAACTGCATCCGAGCCTACCCTGAAAACAAGACGGTCGAAGTAATCGGCGACGACTCGTTCTACTGCGCCAACGAAACCAGCGTAAGAATAGGAGAAATTTTCAGAGTCGCACTAACGGCAGGCTAGCTACTTCTTCAACAAATACACGCAAGCCAACAGCACTACTATTACAACAATAAGCCACGACGCCCAATCGGTTTTCTGCGGCGGGTTCGGCGAAGGCGTTTAAACCGAAGGCGACGGCGTTCCGGCCGAGGCAGTTGACGGCGCGTCTAAAAAGCAGGCAGCTGCCGCAAAACCAGTTAGAGCAAGTAAAACAAAACGCATTAGTTATCAAACTCTATTGCTCGGAAAGTGCGGCTGAGTCAACAAAAAACCGTCAGGCCTGGGGAGGCAATCCTATTTCTCCCTTCTTGGCAGGCGACTTTGCCTTTGCCCTCTTTTCGGCTTCGGCAATGCGGGCTTCCACTTCAGCAAGTTCCCTTTGCTTCAAGTCGTATGCTTTCTTGTAAGCCACTTCGTCCAACTCGCGTTTCATCAGCCGGTACTTAAGCATTTTCATGTCGTTGAGAATGCTTCCCCTCTTTTCAATCAGCCTTTGTTTGTAGGTAACTATGTCCTCAAGCTTGCGGGCAATGAGGTAAGCTCCGCCCGCAAAAAGCATTACCGCAATGGCGGCAACGGCATAGAAAGTGAACGGCTGGGCCTGTTGCACTACCTGAAGCTTGGCTTCCTCGCCGGGAGTAAGCATTAGCTCCGCCGTCTTCTTTGCTCCGGCCGCGTTAGTGAAAACAATGACATATCTGCCTCTGACTGGCGGTGAAATAACGCAGTCCGCCAAGTAGGTAGTAGCGTTTCCCTGCATTCCTTGGGAAGTCAACTCGCAGTTACACAGGCTCTCGCTGTTTTCAGTAGGCGAGTCGCACGTCACTCCCGTAATCGGCTGGTCCGACGAAACCATTGCGCTTGCGTGTGTCTGCACGTTCTCCAAAATAACCGAGGGACGGGTTGCCAAACTCCCTACGCTAATGTTGGCGTCAGGCGCGCGCGACCCGACAATAGACTCAAGCAAACCCGGCGTCGGAGAAGGAGTAGCCGCAGCAACAGACGGCGCGGGAGTAGGCGTCGGAGTTGGAGTCGGCGCTAACGAGATTTCCGCGACTATGCCCGCGTCAACGCACGTCACTGCATTAAGTGTAGCATGGAGGTAGAAACGGCCTGCATTCGGATAAGAACACGAACCGCTGCAAACTCCTCCGGCACACGAAACGCTTGTTGCGTCGCGTCCGTTGCCGCAGTGAATTACGGAAGAAGACACGGCGCCCATGCCTCGGTAATCGACGCTCACAGACGCTGTTCCAACAGTTCCACTCGCGCTCCGAACACTACAAGACGGCGCAGGAGTAGGCGTCGGCGAAGGAGTTGCAGTCGGAGTAGGAGTAGGCGCCAACGAAATTTCCGCGACTATGCCAGCGTCAATGCAGGTCACGGAATTCAACGTCGCATGAAGATAGAAACGACCCGCAGCAGGATACAAACAAGAACCACTACAAACACCGCCACTGCAAGACACTCCTGCCGCAGAATTGCCGTTGCCGCACTGAATAACCGACGACGAAATCGCTCCAAAGTTACTGTAGGTAACGCGGATCGTCGTGGCAGCGCCTGCGGTTCCAGAAGCACTGTTAACACTGCACGAAGGAGAGGGCGGCGGCGTCGGCGCGCCAAGCGTAGCAAACTCGTAACCACTGTAAACCGCTGAGTTCGGCGGGCTTGCCACGTCAGTACAATTAATCCGGTACGGATACGTCGTTCCCGCCGTCAAGCCAGTCAGCGAAACGGCGTGAGTCACGGCCAATAAGGTGGTCGACGAACGACTCGCGTACCCCGAGCCATACTCTACGAAGCAAACCGCGCTCTTATCAGTACTCCAGCTAACACGCACACTGGTTTGCGTAATCGAACTAACAGACGGCTCGCTCGTTATGCCGGGGGGCGTAGTATCGGGGGGATTGGTAACGGTTACTGAAGCCGTGCCACAATCGTGAAACCAGGTTGTTCCGCAATCCCCTATTGCGGTATAATAATATCTTGCTGAAGCAGTAACTGAACCCGGACTTAAGTAAGCGCATTCGAAAGAAGAAGGCAAGGAAGTTGTAGAAGGAGTACCCAAAGTGGTGTTGCACACATACTCCACGTAACAAAAATTGGCTCCGCTAGGTTCTCCCGCGATATCTAAGGCTAGTGTCCTTGGCGTCCCAACTACGGCATCATAAGCCGCTGGCGAAAACGAACAAGCCGCGCACAAAGCAGCAAAGACTGTGACAACAGCCAGACTGAATATTAGACGCATGTTTTTCTTTTACTCCGTCAAGTGTTTTTAAGCTTCTTTTTAAGCCAAAAACCACTCTCCAGTAGTTAACTACCGCCCAATAGTAACAATTAAATACGTTGGTTGAGCGTATATATACAGGTGGTTTGGTGGGTTTGCGTAAACTGGCTGCAACAGCACTACTATTACTAGTTCTATTCAACTTAGTTAGCGCGCCAACTCCGCGCCTGCCCTCAATAGCAGAACGCTACTGCCTGAATTCTCCGTTCATGTCGCACCCCGCTTCGTGGTACGCAATCGCAAGCCAGATAGACTCGTTCGAACCCCCGGTAATCAACAGTCCCGCAAACGGCTCGACTTTTGACTACGAAACCCAGCCAATAGACCTAGAAGTCCTAGTACATGGCAACGCCGCCGCGTACGGCGTAGCAGTACAAGAAGCCGCTACAACTACTCAGCTCGGCACCACAAACAACTCGGCAACAACGCGCTTTCCGCTGCCCTCGCTCACAGCAGGAACGCACTCGCTGCAAGTGCAAGCAACCGCCTCCCTACAGCTATGCGGCTTACACCACTCCGCTACCCAAACAACGCCGTTAAGCCTGACCATAACCAAAAGCACGCCAAGCCTCTCGATAACGATTACTCCTGGCACGACCGTTGCGCCTGGCACTGAAACGCACGCAACCTGCACTAGCTCCACTCTACAGGCAGTTCCTCAACTCCGACGCGACGGCACTCCCGTAACAAACCCAGATGTTGCTGCGCTGCCGCTAGGAACTTATGATTACACCTGTTCTGCAACAGAAACACAAAACTACACCAGCGCAGTTGCAGCGCCGGTAACCCTCGTCGTCGACACGCGAACCCCAACAACAACCACCGTTACAATAAACGGCGTCAGCACCGACACCACCATTACTTACGAAGAAACCGCTGCACTAGCCGCAACAACCACCGCAGGCAGCCTAACGCTCTACTTAAACGGAATACCCGTAACCAACCCCTCCACCCTAACCCTCGCCGCAGGCACTTACAACGTTACTGCAATCAATCCCGGCGACGCGGATTACTTCGCTTCAAGCGCAACTCACTGGCTTACCATAAACAAAGCCACTCCCACACTGATGATTGCGGCAATGCCCGCCAGCACAGTTACTTACGGAACTGAAACAACGGTTTCCTGCGCCGCTTCCACCCCGCAAGTGACTCCCGCTCTGACGCGCGATCTGACAGCCGCGTCAAACCCAGAAGTCAGGACGCTGGGCGGCGGTTCTTACGCGTACGCATGCGCCTCTGCTGCAACACAGAACTACACCGCAGCAACCGCGACGCCCCTGACGCTAACCGTCAACCGCGCTACTCCCACACTCACGCTCACGATAAACGGCGCTGACGCAGACCAAGCCATTGACTCGGGCGCGACCGCAACCATTACCGCAACCCTCTCCACCGCCGGCAGTGTACAAATAACGGAAAACAGCGCCAGCATCGCAAGCGGCCCCTCGCCACAAACAGTTGCAAGAACGCCTTCGGTCGGAACCTACAACTACACGGCAACCTTCGCTGGAAACGCCAACTACACGGCAGCAAGCGCAAGCCACCTTCTGACGGTCAGGGATTTGACGGCCCCTGTAGCAAGCGGCCTGACTTGGACTTACGCGAACGGCTCGATGGGAACCGCAGGCTACCTCACGTGGACTACTACCGAACCAGCGAACTCCACCGTCTACTACGGAAACACAAGCGGCGCGTACACCAACACGCTAACAAACACAACTTCAAGCGCCGCGCATAACCAATCACTGGCAAACCTCGACGCAAACACCACTTACTACTACTTGATTCAATCCTGCGACACCAGCGGAAACTGCGCAAACACGACAGAAAACATGTTCACAACGCCGCCCGCATTTGAATTAATTGCATCCTCTGGACTCGACACGGGAGTCACTGCCTTGGCCAGCTTCGGAGGATTGCTTTACGTCGGAACAACTGCGTCGATAGGAGGACAAGGCCGAATACTTACTACAACGGCGGGCACGAGCTTTACTCCCGTTTACACCGCAAGCGACCGCAAAATAAACACGTTCGGCATCCTTGACAGCAAGCTCTACGCGGGCACTGGATTAACTTACGGCCAACTACTTCGCAGAAACACCGATGGAACTTGGACGAACCTCGTAAACTTCACCGAATCAAAACAAATCGAGGCAATAGCCGAATACTACTACCCGGGAGACGGCAACACCTACCGCTACTTAGGAATGTGGAACGGCAGCATGAGCGGCCAGGAGACACGCATTCACTACAACATCCTTTCATGGGGAAACGATGCAGTATGGGACATCTACAACATCGTACACGCGCTACGCGTAGCAAGCTTTGCAGTATTAGGCGACCAAATCTACGCAGGACTTTATAGCGTCAACTTTGACGACGACATGTGGTGCAACCGAGGATACCTCGTCGGCTGCACTGCATATCGCTTGAAAGACCCGCGCGGCACAGCAAGAATGCGGCTTCTTGCTTACAACAATAGCCTGCTTCTCGAAGGAAGCGCGGGAATACCTGCCGCCTTCCAAAACACCACCGACGGCCTAAACTGGCAAGACACGCTCTCGGCAAACGCCTACGGGACCACGCTCGCTAAATACGGCACAAAAGTATACGGAGCACTATACTATGCAGGAGGCCGTCACGAAGTCTACGAAAGCACTAACGCTGGCGCAGTATGGAAACAAGTATTCGTTGGATCAGGCATGCAGCCCGCCCTAGCCGAATACAACGGCAAACTCTACTTCGGCACCTCAAACGCCGACTACACTCAAGGCCAGCTTTACCGTTCTACCTAGTGATTTAAGTGGGTTTGCGAAAACTAGCTGCAACAGCACTACTAGTACTAGTTCTATTCAACTTAGTCAGCGCGCCAACTCCGCGCCTGCCCTCAATAGCAGAACGCTACTGCCTGAATTCTCCGTTCATGTCGCACCCTTCTTCGCGGCATGCAAAGCCGGCTTCTTAGCTTAACTTTTTTCTCACGCCGTCGCTCATATAAACAAAGCCTTCCTTTTTTTTCTCGCAAACGTGATTTCAAATGATTGAACAAGTAGTATTAGTCGACGACAAAGACCGCGAAGTTGGCTTGGAAGAGAAAATGAAGGCCCACGAGCAGGCAAAGCTCCACCGCGCTTTCTCTATTTTCGTCTTCAACTCGAAAGGCCAGATGCTTTTGCAGCAGCGCGCGAAGACGAAATACCACTCGGGCGGCTTGTGGACTAACGCGTGCTGCAGCCACCCCCGGCCAGGCGAAGCCGTTGACGCCGCGGCGCACAGGCGGTTAAAGGAAGAAATGGGCTTCGACTGTCCGCTGAAGGAAGAATTCAGCTTCATTTATCGAGCAGAACTGGACCACGGCCTGACGGAACACGAGTTCGACCACATTCTAATCGGAAAATATGACGAAAAAATAGAGCCAAATCCCGAGGAAGCCGACGGCTTCAAGTGGATTGGAGTCGAGGAACTCGGGAAAGACGTCGCAACGCACCCGGGGAACTACACTGAGTGGTTCAAGATTGCGTTGAACGAAGTGCTGGCACGCAGGAAATAGTTCTCAAAGAAGCTGCGACAGGTTCACGCCGCTTGCCTCGAGTTTGTCGAGTTCCGCCTGCGTCTTTTTCACGTGCTCCTGAATCTCGGCGGTTTGCTCGGGCTTCAAGTGCTTGAACCTGCCCTGGAGCGTTAAATAGCTCTCGACCGGCTCCAGCTGTTTTGGCTTGAACGTCCTCTTGAACACGCCGTTCTCGATTTCGTAGAGGTTCCACATTCCGCTTGCGACTGCCTTGCGCGCGACTTCCACGGAAAGCGACGGGTCGTGGCGCCAGCCCAGCTGGCAACCCGCAAAGACAGTAATGAGCTTGAATCCTTTGATCGTCCTTGCCTTCTGCAGTTTTTTCTGCAAGTCGGCGGGATAGGCAATCGAAGCCGTCGCGGCATAGGGAATGCCGTGCGCTGCGCCGATGAAAGACAAGTTCTTTTTCCACTCGCTTTTTCCGCCCACTTCTTGCGGCGACGTCGTGGTCGCGGCGTACTTGGGCGTCGCGCCGGAGCGTTGTATTCCAGTGTTTTCGTAAGCTTCGTTGTCGTAGCAGATGTAAATCATGTCTTCGTTGCGTTCCATTGCGCCGCTCAGCGCGCCGAAGCCGATGTCGTACGACGCGCCGTCTCCGCCGATTCCGACTGCGACTCCTTTTTTGCCTAGTTTCTTCAGCGCTCGCGAGACGCCGGAGGCTACGGCGGGAACGTTTTCGAACAAGCTGTGGATTACGGGGACGTTCCACGCATTGTCGGGGTAGCCGGTTGAAACTACTTCCATGCAGCCGGTTGCGAGGGAAACGACTGCGTCGTCGCCCAATCCCCGCAGAATCATGTGTATTGCTATTGCGGAGCCGCAGCCGCTGCACGCGCCGTGGCCCTTCAAGAACATTGGTTTCGGTTCGATTTTGCCCATTTGAACACTACCTTAAACCCAGAGCGCCCCGGATTCTCCTTGAATCAGCTTGCGTACCGCCGACTCGATTGCCGTCGTTGGAACGTCCTTTCCTCCCAAGCCGCACACGCAAGACAACACGGGCAAACAGGCTTTTTCTTCAAACAACGCTTCCTTGACGTCGTGCGCCAGCGCTCCTTCAGAGGACTGCGCCGCGTCTTTCTCGAGAACAACGACTCCTTTCTTGCCCGCAAGCGCTTTTGCGACGAGCTTCTTCGGAAACGGGCGGAAGCACTTCAAGCGCAGCAAGCCCACTTTAACTCCCTGCCTCCTCATTTTTTCGACTACCACTTCGGTTGTTTCAGCGAGGCTTGACATGGTGAGCACGACCCACTCGGCGTCGTCCATGAACAGTTGTTCTGATAACGCGAACTGCGTGCGTCCGAATTTTTTCTCGAAGTCCGCGGAAGCCTTTTCGATCGCTGGAAAAACACCGAGAAAATCACTGTTTTGGCCTTGTTTGTAGTCTTGGAAAACGGCCGGACCTGCGAAGGCGCCGAACAACTCGGGTTTGGAAACGTCAAGCGCGTGCTTTGGCTTGAACGCGGGAAGGAACGAAAGCGCTTCTTCCTTGGAAGGGACGTCGACGGGCGAGACTTCGTGGGTCAAGTAAAATCCTTCGAAGCAAACCATTATCGGAGTGGAAGTTTCTTCCGCTATGCGGAAGGCGTAAACGAGGGTGTCGACTGCCTCTTGCTTGTTCTTGCAGTACAATTGAACCCAGCCGCAGTCCCTTTGCGAAATCGAGTCACTCCAGTCGTTCCAGATGTTCAACGGCCCCCCGATTGCGCGGTTTGCGACAACCATTACAACCGGAAGCCTTAGCCCGGAAGCGTTGTACAGCGCCTCGGTCATCAACAACAGTCCTTGAGAGGAAGTCGCGGTGAACGCTCTTGCTCCGGCCGCGCTTGCCCCGATTACCGCGCTCATTGCAGACAGTTCTGACTCGACTGCAATGAATTCGAAGCCGTGCTGGAGGCGGATTCGCGAAAGCTCTTCCGGAATCACGGTGGAAGGGGTAATGGGGTAGGCTGCGACTACGTCTATGCCGCAGTTTGCGGCAGTGTGAGCAATTGCCTTAGACCCCGACGTGATTTGAATAGCCATGAAAAACAGCTCAAGGCAGTTATTGGGTTTTCCCCGTTTTTAATGCTTGTTTTTCGCCGGGCTTTTTCCAGTCGTACTTGGGCCTTAGTTCCTTGAGGACCGCGTCAATGTCTGTGATCACGTCCTGCGTGGAGGACTTAAGCGGCTCGAGAGAAACCTCTTGCATGACTTCCTTGGCCGCCGTTTTTTTCTCAGGCGCTTCGGCGATGACCCTGCGCATTGGAATCTGTATTTCCCCGCTTTTTTCGGCAGTCGAGGAAACCATTTTCAAAGCGAATTTCTGTTCGGGAACCCTCTGCGGTTGCGTTGACTTCTCTTGTTCGACAAAGATTACTCTTTTGGTGGGCACTTTCATTGGCTGCGCCGCCTGCATTTTCCTAGTCGTTCCCTCCTTCACCTCCTTGCGGCGGCGTTCTTCCTCGGCCTTTAGCCTCCTGCGCGCGGGCGCGGTGTAGTACAGCGTGGCGGCAAGAATGGCGGGAATGCACAGCACTATGAGTACAAGGAAAATCATGTCCCAGTTAATGGGCTCCGCGGGCGCGGCCGAAGGCGCTGCTCCTTGGGAAACGATTGGAAGCGGAGCGCCGGTTGCAACAAAGCCGGCCTTGAAGGAAACCGTTTGCGGAGGAACGCTTTCGTCCGAGTCAGCCAGCGTTACTTTAAGCAAGTAAGTGCCGTTGGAGTAGTAAGGCGCGTTGAAGTAGACTACCAGCAGCGAATCCTGCGTGCCCTGCCTCGTAGTCCATCCGCTTGGCCTGAACGCTTCCAGCGGAAGGGCGTAGTCCCAGTTCTTTCCCTCGCCGGCGGACCGCAGGAAACTGACGTGAATCTCGGTTCCTGCCGTGAAAGAACCCAGGTTCACTACGGAGTTGGACTCGGTCGACGAAATCGTTTGGTTGACCGGATAAACCACGGAAACAGTGGAAGCGGAGGCAAGGCAGGCGAAGAACAAGAGAAATGCGAGGGTTGTTCGCAAGCGCCTCACTTCTCGCTTTGGGACGAAATCGCTTTGAACGGGCATTCCTTTACACAGATCAAGCAGCCCTTGCAGTAATCGTAGTCCACTTTGGCTCCCTCGGCCGTTACTTCAATAGCGTAGTCCGGGCAAAAGGTTTCACAGATTCCGCACTTAGTGCACTTGCTCAAGTCCACTACCGGACGGAAAGACCTCCACGAACCCGTCTTGTTGCGCGTGCCCGGCTTTACAACCAAGTCCATACGGGAGCACTAAGCAAAACGAACTTTAAATACGTTGGCGCACAAAACCACTTGCACCCGGTGCTCGCAATGGAAATCAAGGTAATTCAAGTAAAAATTCCGTCGGAAGCCAACGTGATAGTCGGCGGCTGCAACTTCATAAAAACCGCGCAAGACCTGCACGAAACCCTCGCGGAAGCGTCGCCGTCAATAAAATTCGGGGTCGCCTTCTGCGAAGCAAGCGGCAAGCGCCTGATCCGAAGCGAAGGCAACGACGCCGAACTAACCAAGGCAGCGGAGCAGGCAGCGAAAGAAATCGGCGCCGGCCATTCGTTCATCGTATTCATGAAAAACGCTTTTCCGGTAAACGTGCTCAACCGAATAAAGGCAGTCAGCGAAGTCACTGCGGTATACGCGGCTACCGCCAACGCCCTGCAGTTGCTGGTTGCGGAAACGCCTCAAGGCAGGGGAATAATTGGCGTCGTCGACGGAGAAACCCCTCTTGGAACGGAAAACGACGCCGACAGGACGGAAAGACGCGAACTAGTCCGCAAGTTCGGTTACAAAACCTGATGCTGAATGAACGAATCGGAATCGAAAGTGCTTAAGGCGCTCGCGCAAGCAAAAAACTTTCTCTCCGCGGCAGAGGTAGCGCACGCCGCCAAAATAGATTACGGCGCGCTGATGAGCCTTGCGGCAGGCCTCGAGTCACAGGGACTCGTTGAAGCACGCAAGAGCGAAAGCTCGGTGGTCGAACTAACCCCGGAAGGCAAGGCTTACGCGAAAAACGGAACGCCCGAAAAAAGGCTTGCACACGCCCTCCGCAAGCACGGCGCAGTTTCGCTGGAAAAAGCCTTTGGAGCGGCGGACTTGTCCCCCGTCGAGAAGCCGATTGCGTTGAAGTGGGCCAAGCAACGCAACTGGATTGCAGTCAAGGAAGGCAAGGCAGAGGCGCTGAAGGAAGAACCAAGCGCAGTCGACGAGGCGCTCGAGGAACTGGCCGAGCACGGCGCAAGAGAATCCTCTTTATTCTCAAAAGAAACAGTCGGCGAACTGGTTTCGCGAAAGCTCGTCCAAGCAAAGTCCGAGAAAAAAGTCGACTTCAAAATAACTTCCGCCGGCGCCAAAGCACTCTCGCAAGCCCCGTCCGCGGGCAAGGTAACTCAGCTGACTCCGGAAATGCTTAAGACCGGCGCCTGGAAGCAAGCACAGTTCAAGGAATACGACGTTTCCACCGTAACCGTCCCCGTTTCAATTGGAGTCCGCCAGCACTACAAGCGCTTCCTGCACCAAATCAGGGAACAACTGGTGGGCTTGGGCTTCAAGGAAGTCCACGGACCGCTAGTTGAAACCGAGTTCTGGAACATGGACGCGTTGTTCATGGCGCAGGAACACCCTGCTCGCGAAATCCACGACATCTTCCACTTGGCAGACCCCTCGCGGGGAACCGTCGAAGACAAAGCACTTTTAGCCAGAGTACGCAAGGCACACGAGGAAGGAATTGCGGGAAGTACGGGCTGGCAGTACGAGTGGAATGCGGAAACCGCGCACAGGCTCGTGTGCCGGTCGCATACTACCCCGGTGAGCGCACGCAACCTGGCGAAGAAGCTGAAGCCACCGGCAAGACTGTTCTGCATCGGCAAAGTGTTTCGGCCCGACGAAATAGACTGGAAGCACTTCATTGAATTCAACCAGTGCGAAGGAATCGTCGCGGATGAGAACATGACTTTCAGGGAACTGCTGGGCTACCTGAAAATGTTTGCAATCGAAATCTTCGGGGCAGACGACGCAAGATTCTATCCCACTTACTTCCCGTTCACCGAACCCAGCGTTGAAATGCACGTCAAACTAGCTGAAAAAGGCTGGACGGAAGTCGGCGGAGCCGGAATGTTCAGGCCCGAAATGCTTGAAGCACTAGGCGTGCAAGTGCCGGTCCTCGCGTGGGGACTGGGAATAGACCGGCTTGCAATGATCAAGCTTGGGCTGACCGACATCCGGGACTTGAATTCGCAGGACGTCGAGTTCCTGAAGAAAAGAGTTGCGGTGCTGTAACAATGGTTT
>JACCLL010000040.1 GCA_013425325.1 Microcaldota archaeon
AATTTACGCCCTGATCGGCGCCGCCGCGGGCGAGGCAGGCAACCTCGTCTGGCTTTCAATGGTTCTGGCCGCGGTGGTCGCGTGCTTGACTGGATTGAGTTACGCCGAGCTTTCCTCCATGCTTCCCCGCGCTGGAGCGGAATTCGATTACGCGGACAAGGCGTTCGGCAAGAAAATAGCTTTTCTCATGGGCTGGCTGTTGATAGTCAACGGCGTGATCGCATGCGCGGCGGTTGCCCTGGGGTTCGGCGGCTACTTGCACGCGTTGACGAACCTGCCGGTAGTCATTGCCGCGCTTTTGTTGATGGCGGCCTCAACTGCGCTTCTTTTGGTCGGCATCAAAGAGTCGGCCAGGCTGGCGCTGGTCTTCACGTTGATTGAAGTAGGCGGCTTGTTGATAATTATTTTTTCAGCTATTCCGTTTCTGGGTTCGGTTGACTACTTTGCTTCGTCCGGGCTCGTCGGCGTTTTTGGGGCGGCTGCCCTGATTTTCTTCGCGTTCATCGGCTTTGAAGACATTTCAAGGCTGGCTGAGGAAACCAGGGACGCGTCGAAGACGATTCCGCGCGCGATACTTACTGCAATAGCCGTTTCAACTGTCTTGTATGCATTGGTTGCAGTCGCTGCCGTCAGCGTATTGGGTTCGGCTGCACTCGGCGCTTCCAAGGCGCCGTTGGCTGACGTGGCGTCGAAAGCGCTCGGGCCGAACGGCTTCTTTATTCTCGCGTTCATTGCATTGTTTTCGACTGCGAACACTGTCGTAATGGTTCAGCTTGGCGCGGCGCGCGTCATATACGGAATGAGCAGAGGCAAAGCCATTCCTTCTTTCTTGAGCGCGGTAAGCTCCAAGACGCGCGTTCCCTGGGTTGCGACCGTCTTGATCGGAGTTTTCGCAGCGTTGTTTGCCTTGGTAGAAAAAATAGGCATAGTAGCCGACTTGACCAACTTCACGATATTCATCGTCTTCATCGGCGTCAACCTCGCGGCGATAAAGCTCAGGTATGCCATGCCGGACGCGCGCCGGCCGTTCGAAACGCCGTTAAGAATCGGCCGCATGCCGCTGCTGCCAGTGTTGGGAGTCATTTCGTGTTTCGTGCTGCTGGCCAGCCTGGGCGGCGACATAATGATCGGCGGCGTGCTCGTGGTTATTGCAGGCGTTTGCCTCGACTTTTTCATGGAAGCAAAGCACGGGCCGGCTCGTTGGGCGAAGGAGAGCGCTAAACACTTATTAACTCTGGGAAAGAAACGCTTCTGGTGAAACTTCTCTTGTCCGAAGAATGCATTTGTCCAAACATTGACTTGAACGCATGGGAGGGAAAAACGCTTTCGTGGAAGAGCAAGCCCTTCTACGTCGCAAAAGTTCGCGCGTTTTTCCACATGCCGATAGGCTTCGGGGGCGCAGTAAACAAGGCGCTTGCCGTAATCGAGAAGGACTACAAGAAAACCGAGCCGTTCCTAATGCTGACTTGCCACCAAGGCATGTTCGGCGCGAAACTGTTTTTTGCAGTGGACGAGTCGGTGCACAGCGGCCCGGGAATCGAATTGCTTTCCGGCACTTTCGTCACCAAGGCTTTTCTAGGCAGAGACTATTCCGAGGCCGGCAAGTGGGCCAAGCAAACCGTTGAATACGCGAAGTCGAAGACGGGAGTTGAACCGAAGGAACTCTACTTCTGGTATGCTAACTGCCCGAAGTGCGCCAAGAAACAAGGCGGCGTGAAAACGGTCGTCTTCGCCAAAGTCGACTGAGTTCACCCGAATATTGCGCCGAAGCCTGCTCCTGCGTTGGCTTCCTCCGCCTCGAGTTGGTCTAATACTTTCTTTTTCTCGTCGCCGGCGAGTTCTTTCAGCGAAGGAACTGCCTTCAAGCGCTCTTTCAGTTTTGCCTCGACTTCAGGCAACTCGGTTTTGAAGGAAAGCACGTAGTTTCCGCCCGTCAAACCCAGTGCTTTGGATTCTTTCAGGGTATAGCCGGTCATGGCGAAAGAAGTTTTTTCGTACGGCTCGGCCGCTAGGATGGCGTCAAGCGCTTTCTTGTCTTTTCCTTCAATCAAGTAAACAAACTGCATTTTCTAGCACCTCGAGAGCCTCCGAAGGGGATTGAACCCTCGACCTCCTGTTTACGAGACAGGCGCTCTACCACTGAGCTACGGAGGCGGGCCTCGAATTGTTTTCTGCATACTAGTTTTTTATTCCTTGTCCGCTTTTTTATTTCTATGAACCAATTGGCTCAGTGGCTGCTCAGCCTTATAGTGGTCCTGGTTTTCGCGATTTTCGCTTTTCAGCTAAACCTATTGACGGAAAGCGGCACCATTGCGGCAGTACTAGTCGGCGCTGCCTTGTTTATTCTGCCGGCCGACCCTTACGCGGGCTGGGCGTGGTTCGTCTTGCTTAGCGTTTTCTTTCTCTCGTCCAACGCAGTGACGCGCTTCGGGAAAGCACGCAAGGAGCAGGTTAGTCAGGAGTTCGCCAAAGGCGGAGTCCGCGACCTGGCGCAAGTGATTGCAAACGGCGCAGTACCCGTACTGCTCGCCGCGTTGTATCACGTCAGCCCGAACCCCCTCATTTTCACTACCTTCGTCGCGGTAGTCGCAGTCGCCAACGCAGACACGTTCGCAACCGAACTCGGCGTGTTAAGCAAGTCAAAGCCGGTTCTCATCACGACTTTCAAGAGGGTGGAAAACGGCGTAAGCGGAGCGGTTTCGGGCGTCGGCACGCTTGCCGCGTTCGCCGGCTCGGCGTTAGTCGCCCTCGCAGCCGTATTGCTCATTTCCGTTCCCGCGTTGTTGACTGGAAAAATCGAGTTCGCCGCCCCCCTAGGGGTTCCGCTGTTCTTCACGATAGTTGTTTTCGCAGGCGTCCTGGGCTCTCTGGCGGACAGTTTGTTCGGCGCAACAATCCAGGCAATGTACTGGTGCAAGAGAGACAAGAAGGAGACCGAGCGCAAGATACACAAGTGTGGCCAAAAAACCCTGTTGCTCCGTGGCGTAAAATGGATTGACAACGACGTCGTAAACCTCTTCAGCACAATAGTCGGCGGCGTGGTTGCAGCCGGCTTGTTTTACTTCCTCGCCTGACGCAGTGATGCCCTTTTTATGCCGCGGCTTGCAACAATTTTAGCGAGGAGTTGCTGAATGGTCTTGCCGAGAGCCGTCATAGAACTTGACTGGCCGCTAAAGCAAAGCATTGCCCAAGCCAACAAGGAACTGGCTAAAAAGGAGTGGACGCCCCACAACCCCTCGGGCGTCGACGCCAACAGCTTGAGGCGCTTGCACGACTTGGCGCCCTACGCGTACATTCACGTCGCGAGCCTGCCGGCGGAAAGACTAAAGCAATTGATTGCGTCGCAGGACGCGCTTTCCCGCTACGTAAAACAGGACGTCTACGGCGGTTCCTCGAAGAAAACCGCGTTAAGCACCGAAGGCTTCGAGTTCGACCAACGCGTCATCGGAAACGAGAGGGTACGC
>JACCLL010000051.1 GCA_013425325.1 Microcaldota archaeon
TCCGCTCCAGCGCGGGGAAGCATGGAGGAAAGCTCGGCGTAACTCAATCCAGTCAAGCACGCGACCACCGCGGCCAGAACCATTGAAAGCCAGACGAGGTTGCCTGCCTCGCCCGCGGCGGCGCCGATCAGGGCGTAAATTCCCGCGCCGAGTATTACGCCGACTCCGGCGAGAGTTACTTCCCAAAAGCCGAGAACACGCTTCAGTCCAACCAACGTAAAACCCCGTCGCAAATGAAGAAAACAAGTAGGTTAAAAATCCCTTTTGCTCTCTTATTACCGAGGTGGGAGAAAATGCGTTATCCTGTTTTATTGATTGCATTGCTTGCGTTAGCAGCCGCGTCGACGGCGTTCGTGCCCGACTACGTGATACACGGCTGCGGAGCGCTCAACAGCGCCGGCGGTTACTCACTTGACACGGACGTTACGACTGCGGGAGACTGCTTTACAGTAGGCCACGAATCCGTCACGCTCAACTGCGGCAACCACAAAATCGTGCGAACCGGCGCAGGCGGCGGAACCGGCTTCTACAACTCCAAGTACGCCGACGTGACGGTGACAAACTGCGTTTTCGAAAACTTCGAGACGGCAATAAAGTATGGCGGCGACTCGCTTCCCTCCCCGATTGACGGCGGCTCGATCCAGTCGAACACCGCCACCAACACCAGTGGACTTGGCGCGGGAATCTTGCTGACTAAAGTGGACTCGATTCAAGTCGGCTACAACGTCGTCAAACACGCGACCTTCAACAACATAGTGAACGGCGAATTCTCCTACAACACCTTCTCGGGAGAAACTTACGCCGCGGTGGCGGGAAGCAACCAGTTGACGAGAAGCACATTCCGCCACAACGCCTACTCTTCAGGCAGATCCGATGGAACCGCGTTCTGGCTTAGGCAAAGCAGCGACAACACGTTCGAAAACGAAGCCTTTTCCTCCCCTAATTCGCTGATGCTGATTGAATCGCCGAACAACAACTTTACCACAGTAACCGCCACGGGCAAAATCACTGCACAGACTGCAAGCACCGGAAACAACTTCACCAACCCCGTTGCCATAAACACGGCCACTGCCGACGTGGACGGAACGTCAAGCATACGCGTTTCCTACTCAACCAGAGCGAGGGTCGTTTCCGTAAACGGTTCCGCGGTGCCAGCCGCCCTCGTCGTCTTCTACGCACCCACTGACTTCTTTTCCAGCATGACCGACTCATCCGGCTACACGCCGTGGACGCAGGTAGTAAATTACTCTGGAAACACCGCGTCTCACTCAACGCAAGCGCCGTTCACAGCACGCGCCACCGCAACAGGATACAACGAAAACACTACGGCCGGCAACGAGCCTTCGCCAGACCTGACTTTAACTCTCTCACTGTCGCCGATACCAACGTCGACACCGACTCCAACACCCACGCCTACTCCAACTCCGACGCCCACGCCAACCCCCACCCCGACTGCAACTCCAACGCCGACCCCGACGCCCACTGCAACTCCAAGCCCGACTCCACTGCCTCCAGCGCCAACTGCAACACCGACTCCAACCCCCACTCCGACTCCCACTCTCGCGCCAACGGTCCAGCCCACTTCAACCCCCCTCCCGAGTCCAGCGCCCCAGCAGGACAACACTCTCCTGATCGCGGGGATAGTTGTCTTGATTGCGGCAGTAGGCGGAGCGGCTTACTTGCTGGGAAGAAGAGGAGTCTAAGCGAAAGGCTTTTCTTTTAGTTTCTTAAGAAGACCTAGTGGTGGGAAGGCATGAAAATTTTCGTAATAGCGGCAGCGGCGTTGTTCCTCGTTCTCGCGGGAAGCGCTTCGGCTTACGCGTACGGCAGCTACGGATACTACTCCGACGGCTCCGTGTACTACACGAACGGTTACGGCTCGTACTACGACTATCCCTACAACTCCTACTACTCCTATCCGTCGTACTCATACAACTATCCAAGCAGCTACTATTACTATCCGTCTTCATACTCCTACCGCGCGTACCAGCCGACAACCCACTGCACGTGGCAGTACACTCCGTCTTATTCAGTCGCAGGCGGCTGGTGGGGAACGCAGGTAGTGCAGACCGGCGGCTACTGGAACTACGTCTGCAGACGCTACTAGAAAACTAGGTTCCTTCAGAATAGGAATTCAAGTACTCAATTTGTTCTTGCGTGAGCTTTTCCAAGCCGAGCCCGTGCGATTCCAGCTTAAGCTTCGCAACCGTTACGTCGATTTCGGCCGGAACTTCGTAAACCTTCTTTTCCTTGAACTTTGACTTGTTTTTGGCAATGTACTCGCTGCACAGGGCCTGGTCGCTGAATGACATGTCCATTACCTCGCTGGGATGTCCCTTTGCGCAAGCGAGGTTGACCAGCCTTCCCTGAGCCAAAACTATTACCCTGCGGCCGTCCTTCAACATGTATTCCTCAACCAACGGCATTAGTTCGCGCTTCGACTTCGTCAGTTCATCCAAGTCCTTCAAGTTGAGTTCAATATCAAAGTGCCCAGAGTTGCAGACTATTGCGCTATCTTTCATGAGCTTGAAGTGCTCGCCGCGAATGACGTGCTTGTTTCCGGTGACGGTGCAGAAAATGTCGCCCATCTTCGCGGCGTCGGACATTGTCAGCACTTGGAAGCCGTCCAAGTGAGCCTTCAACGCCTCGACGGGGTTTACTTCAACCACGACTACTTTCGCGCCCATTCCGTCCGCGCTTTTCGCCAACCCCTTTCCGCAATAGCCATAACCGACTACCACGAAGTTCTTGCCCGCGATTAGTTCGTTGGTGGCCCGCATTATTCCGTCAAGCGTGCTCTGGGCCGTGCCAAAAAAGTTATCAAACATGTGCTTGGTGGGAGTATCGTTGACCGCAATCACAGGGTACTTCAACGCGCCGGCTTTTGCCATGGCGCGCAAGCGAACGACTCCCGTAGTGGTTTCCTCCTGACCAGCAATCAAGTCCTTCAGCAGTTCCTGACGCTTGCCGTGAATCGTGTTGATCAAGTCCGCGCCGTCGTCGATAGTAATATTGGGCGTTACGTCCAACGCCGCGTTAAGGCACTTATAGTAAGTGTCGTTGTCCATTCCCTTTATTGCGTAAACCTTGAAGCCCTCTACAGCAAGGGCGGCGGCGACTTCGTCTTGAGTGCTCAACGGGTTGGAGGCGCACAACGCGAGTTCTGCTCCGCCTGCGCGCAGCGTCCGCGCAAGCACGGCAGTTTCCTTAGTGACGTGCAGGCAAGCCGCAATTCGTATTCCTTTGAGGGGCTTTTCTTTTTCGAAGCGCTTTCTAATACTCATTAAAACAGGCATGTGGCGCTCGGCCCACTCAACATCAATTTTGCCTCGGTCCGCGAGCGAAATGTCTTTCACAATATAGTTGTCAGTCACTGGAAACCACCTTAGATTAAACGAAATAACGCGCGAATAGTTTTGACGCGCGGCGATTTAAGAAACTATCGCGGGTCAACCCATTCTCGCGCCCTTGAGTGCAGTTGCGCAAGTGCATTGCTCGCGTTTTTCCGGAATGGACGGAATCAAGCGTTCGAGCAGCGCGCGGAGCTTGGCGTTGTTTGCGGTGAACACGCGGACGACTTCCTCGTTTGAAACAGGCGGAATTCCTTCGACGCCAACGTCGTAGTCGGTTATCAGCGAAATGTTGGCGTAACACATTTCCAGTTCCCTCGCGAGAACCGCTTCGGGATAGCCGGTCATGTTGATTACCTGCCACCCGGCCTTCGAGTACCACGAGCTTTCGGCGCGCGTGCTGAACCGCGGTCCCTGGACTACTACCATCGTTCCCTTCGGGTGCGGGACCACGCCCACTTTTTTCGCGGCGTCGAACGCCAGCCGCCGCAGTTCAGCGCAGTATGGATCGGCGGTGCTGACGTGCGTGGTGTCGGGACCGTCGTAGAAAGTGTCTTTCCGGCCGTTCGTCCGGTCGACTAGCTGGTCGCACACGACGAACTCGCCGGGCTTGACTTTCGCATTCAAGCTTCCTGCCGCACAGGGTCCGATTACGCGGGTTACTCCGATGCTTTTGAACGCCCATAAGTTAGCTCGATAGTTAATCATGTGAGGCGGAAGCTCGTGTTTCTTGCCGTGGCGGGGAAGGAAGGCGACTTTCTTTCCCCACACTTCAGCGATTGCAATAGGCGCGCTCGGCTTGCCGTAGGGCGTCGTGACTTCGATTTCGCGGACGTTGTCCAAGAACTTGTAGAAGCCGCTTCCTCCGAAGACGCCGATTTCCGCTTTTGGTTCAACTCGAGGCCGGTTCACTTTCTCCACCCGTTTCCTTGATTATTTTAACGTTTTGCTCGACTAGTTTCTTCATCGTGTTTCCGCAGTAGCGGCACAAGCCGTATTCGTCGTCCTTGCAGGACTGGTGCTTGGCTCCCTTGCCGACCCACCTGCCGCAGCGCGGGCACTGGAATAAATAGACTTTCTGGAAAAAAACGTGTTTGCCTATGTTCTCGAGAATGTCTTTGTCGCGGAAAGGAATTTCCTTGCTCAACTGTTTTTCTAACTCCAGCGCCTCGTCGCGCTTTACGTCCGCAGGATGTCCGAGCAATTCTTCTTCATGGACTTCTTCTCCGCACACGTCGCACAAGAAATGCACGCGGTAGCGGGCCGTCGCGACTATCCAGCCGTCCCAGTTGATGGGAATTCCTTTGAGGTTGCCGAAGTCGTACGCCTTTATTTGGTAGACGTAGGAAGGCGGCGCATTCCTTGACTTGAGCCGAACAAACGCGGGCTGTTCTCCGACGTACTCGTCCACAAAAACCTGTTTCGCCAAATCAACCCCTTAAAAAATTGTTTTCAGCAAGGCCGCGGCAGCAGAGCGCGTGAACTTCTTGCCGGCCTTGCTTTCATAAAGAAATTAATTCGCAAGGCAATAAAAACGCACCTGCCTTAAAAGTTTCATGGACTTTGTTCTCGCGGCAGGATTGTTCGGCGCGCTCATTCAACTGGCAGCGTATGTATTAAACTTGTACGGCCGCCTGTCGCACGAATCCGTTTGGTACTCGGGAACTAACGCGGTCGGCTGCGTTTTCACCGGCTACTACGCGGTCGTGACCAACACAATTCCTTTTCTGTTGCTGGAACTCGTTTGGGGCGGGGCCGCGTTATACAAACTCACGCAAATCGCGCGCGTTAAGAAGAAAACGCGGAGGAAAAGCCGGGGTTCCCGCCTTGGGCAGTAAGTAGAAATCAACCGCCCAGGAAGTGCTTCAAAAAGTCGCCTACGAAGAAACCAAGGCCAGCCCCGACTAGGCCCAGAATCACGTACTTAACCGAGCTCAACAACCCGTCTGACTCGTTCATTTTTCCTATGAAGTAACCCAGTACCGCCAAAATTACCATGGCTATTGCGCCGGAGAAAAGCATTGCTTCGCCAAGCACCGGCACGAGGAAGAACGGAATTATTGGAAGCACCAGCGAAAGCAAAGTCGCGCCAAAAGAAGCCAAGGTGCTGAACAGAATGTCGGAGTGGGAGTGCACGAACCGGTGCGCGTCCTTCGCCTTCTTTCCCTTGTAGAACTTCAGCTGCTGCCCCCGCTCGGCGCTCTCGGAAGTGTAGAAGCCGATTGCGTTGCCGAAACTGTTCGCAATTCCGCCGAT
>JACCLL010000058.1 GCA_013425325.1 Microcaldota archaeon
CGAAGGAACCAGCGAAGCCAACCGCTATAACCAGCTCAAGCGCTATGCAAACTTCAAGGCCGACTACAACCGACTGCTCTCAAACGAAGCGTCGATAGTAAACAACAGCGTCCAAAGCTTCCTTGACCGAAAAGAATTCAAGGACAGCCAATTACAGGCAAGCCAACAATACTCCCGCCTGCAAAACGCAGTGAATGTCATCACCGTCACGCGCAAGGCGCAGTACGAGGCCTGCAACGTAGACACTGCGGAAATAAAGACAGAGTGGGATGCGGTCGGCAACATAATAACCGCGGCCAGCCCGAATTACCCGCAAGCAATCGAAAAACTAACCACGCTTGAACCGAAAGTCACCGCGGCGCAAGCGAAGTACGACAAGTGCACTCAACCAAGTGAAACAACTGCGCCGGAAGAAACCAAGCAGGACTGGCTTCTTCCATTACTCGCGATAGCGGCGGTCATCGGGATAGTAATCTATCTCTACACGCGGCAGAAAAAGAAAGGCGAAGAAGAAGCTGAAGAACCAACGGGAAAAAGCTTGTGGTAAAAAATGAATCGCGCGCAGGAATACAAGATTCAAGCGGTTATCGCGGCTCTCGCAGTACTCGCGCTCGTCGCCTTCTTTGCACTCGCGCTTTTTTCTTGAACTCACTTCAAGTGCAGTTCGACTACGTCTCCGTCTTTCAGCACGTAGTTCACTCCCACCTGCTGGCCGGCGAACTTAGTCGAACCCCAGACTTTCGCGTACGTTAGCCCCTGCGCGAGTTCTTTGTGGATTTTTTTCGCAACGTCCGCAACAGTCGAGCCCTCCGGAAGGACGACTGGATGGCTGTATTCAGCTGGAGAACGCAGCGCCTTGGTGTAAACCCTGACCACGTGCAGCGCGCCGTAAACGCGTTTTTTAATTGCGGCAACGGACTTGATGTCCGAAACGTCGTAGTCCTTTTCCCGCACGAGAAACAGGTTTTTGTGGTCCTTCAAGTAAACCGGTAACAGCGCGTCAAAGAAACTACGTTCCTCCGCCTCGTTTTCTTTGGATAAAACAATTACGGCCAGTTCGGCGTTGCGCGCAACTGCGAACAGCCTCGCGCGGTCGGCGTTCGTAAGACTGGGCGTGTCGATTATTTGCACTTGTACTTTCTCGTAGTTCATCATTCCCGGCTCCGGCACGGTTGTTTCGAAGGGAGCGCCGGTTGACGGCATTTTTTTTCCAGTCAACGCGTTGAACAAAGCGGTCTTGCCGGCGTTGACGAAGCCGATCAAAGCTACTTGCGCGCCGCCTTGTTTTTTTATGAATTCCCTGCGTGCGCCGGCTTTAGCGGCTTTTTTGCGCGTTTCCTCCCGCTCGCGTTCTTTCTTCAAGCGCATTATTTTATCGCGTATTTCAGCGAGAATGCCTTGCGATCCCTTGTGCTTGGGAACCAATCGCAGCATGTCTTCGAGCGCCGCCATTTTTTCTTCGTAAGTCTTTGCCCCGCGGTAGCGGCCCTCCGCGGCGTAATACTCCGGTCCGGCATTCAGAGAAGCCATTTTCTATTCCTTCCTCTCGCGACGCGCGAATTTCCTTATTTCGCGCTTACGCTCTTGAGACTGTTCGTGAAGCTGGGCAATGATTCTGGCAATAGCAGGATTACGAGGTTCAGAGCTTGGCTGCTTGTATCGTTTAAGGCGCTCGGGAGTAAACGCCACCCTGTTCCACCCTAACGGATTTGGGCTGCCTTCATCAAACCCAATTGATTTATCCAGCCGCACCGTCGCTTTCTTAACGCGCACGTCTTTCGAGTGCAGTTCATCCATCAGACGCCGCAGCGCCTCTGCAACGCACTGGTTGGCGTGCTCGCCGTAAGCAGTCAGCCGCACGCCGCTCTTTGGAAAAAAGCACTTTGAGTGCACGGCTTCTCCTACGCCTTTCCCGACGCCCTCGGCAGGCTGCTCCATTTCAACCAGCCGAGAACCAAGCTTGGTTCTGGCGTAGTCGATCAGATTCTTTCGAATGCCGTGAGTTGCCACGTCTTCAGGCGGCTTTATTACCACGAGCAAGCGGCTCTTGTCGCGCGCTGCGTTGTCTACTTCTTTACGCCAGTCGTGCACCCTTTGCGCGCGCGGGGCGTACCACGGGTGAACCAGCAAGTCGATTCTCTTTATGAAAAGCGGTTGGCGTTCAGTCATTCTGCTTCACTGCCTTGAATACTACTAGGTGCTCAAAGAAAAAATCTTGCTTTCCAACAACTCTGACTTTGAAACCGAGTTTTTCGAGCGCTGCCCGCGTTTCCTCGTTTCCGTCACCGCCCTCTGATGAAGAGACGGAACTGTTCAACAACAAAAGAATTCCTGTTGGTTTCAAATGCGTAACGAACTCGCGCAAAAATCGGTCGAGCACAACTCGTCCACTCGCTCCTCCTTCCCAAGCGCGCTTCAAAGGCACGCGGGTTTTGTCAGTTGATTCGCTTGGCAAATAAGGGGGATTGAAGGCAATACAGTCGAATTTTTCTTTCACTGCGGAGAACAAGTCGCTTTTCCTCAAAACGATTTTTTCGGAAACGCCGTTTGCCGCCGCGTTTTTTTCCGCCGCTTTCAACGCGGAAGCGCTTGAGTCAACCGCAGCGACGCTTTCGACTTGCTTTTTTCTTGCAGCGACTATTGCGGACAAGCCCGAACCGGTTCCGACTTCGAGGAACTTGCCTTTCGCGAATTTCTTCACCGCTTCAGCCAACAAAAAAGAGTCTTCTCTCGGCGCGTAAACCGAGGCGGGAACTTGCAACGTTATCCCGTCGAATTCAACGCGCTTCAAGAGTTCACCGGGGGCGGACGTCGAGTTTTACGCCGAGTTTTTTCTCCAACTGCATTATTCCTTTTCCCTTGTGGCCGATTACGCGCGCTATTTCGCGCTGCGGCAGGTAGAGGACGGCGCGGTTGCCTTCTAGCTCGACTTCGAAGTCGCAGTGCAGCATTCGACGCAGGCGGTCTTGCAGCGTGGCTTCGGCGAAGTCGTGGCCCCTTGATTTCTCGCGCTTGGCCGCTTTTGCTGCTTTGACTGGAAAAACTACTGTTTCTTCTCCCCACTTGTAGATTTCGAACTCGCATTCCTTTGAGTAAAAGTCCCTTACTTCAATCAACGGCCTTGCAAGGTCTTCTTCGCGCATTCCGTGCGGCACGCGTACGGTCATGGTCAGTTCGTAGACTTTGGAGACTGCGCCGGAGTCGACGAATACGATAGTGTCGATGACTTGGGGGATTACTCCGAAGTCGACTTTTCCTATGAAGCGCTGGATTGCGTCAATAGGCTTCGCGGCGTGGACTACCCCGACCATTCCGACTCCGGCCATACGGAGGTCGGCGAAGGTCTTGAAGTCGGAGGGCTTTCGGATTTCGTCGTAAATAGTGTAGTCCGGCCGTACGAGCAAGAGAATGTCGGCAGAGTTTTCGAGGCTGCCTTCCAACGGCGCGTACTGGGTTATTTCCTTGGTTACTTGGAGGTCGCGTGGCTGTTCAAGCGTTTTTACGATGCAGTCCTGCTGCGAGTAGAACTCGGC
>JACCLL010000066.1 GCA_013425325.1 Microcaldota archaeon
GAACAAGAACCAGTCGCGTTCGGCCAAGGGAGCTTGGTTTTCCTGCAGCGGCGACGGAGTCGATTGAACGTCCTGCACGGAAACAGTGAACGGACGGGATAGCCGCAAGTCCCCCGCAATCAGTGTAACGGTTCCCGACAACACCGCGCCGGGAGAAGCGGCGGGGAAACGGAATTCAACGGTTTTTTCCTCGCCGGAAGCCAACGAGAATTCGGAAGCCCTTTCAGCCCCCTGCAGAGCGACTACCGCGCGAACCGAGTCGAACGCAGTCGAACCCGCGTTCTTGGTTTTCACCAACAACTTTAGTTCGCTTGACTCCGCAGAGTAACTCAAGTCGGACAACTGCAGCGAAGAAAGAGCGGCTATTGCGCCGCCCTTCTTGGCAGAAACATTCACCTGCGCCTGCCCCCCGAGCGTTTCAACCACGACCGGAAAAGTGTAGGAATAGCCTTCCGCGAGAGACGCCGGCAGCACCACCGTCCAATTTACTTGCTTCGACTCGCTTGGCTCCAGAAAAACCAGGACGTCCTTGTTGCTCACGACTCGCGCCTCCTCTGGAACGACTATTGATAAAGGCGCGGCAACTGCTCTGGACGCAAGGTTTGAAACAGTGGCGGAAATCACTGCGAGCGAACCCTCGCCCAGTTGTTCCGACGGCCCTTCGGCAGTCAAGGCAAACAGGTTCTCGAACGGCGTCCTGGAAGAAAACGACAGGTTCGAACGGCGCGTTATCGAAGCCGTGCTCAAGTCCAAGCCAACGCCGCGGCCCGTTATTTCCTCGCGTATTTCACTCTGGTCTTTTCCTTCGGCGAACTTCAAGTGCGTTCCGTCCAAAACAATTGCTTCGTCGAAAGTAGGGTCAAACGGAACCCACTTGCCGCCAACCGCCGCCTCGACCCAAGCGTGCGCAACCCATTCCTCGCCGCTGTACACGAAGCCAGCGACGAACTTTGCGGGAATGCCTTGGCTGCGCAGCATTGCAATCAGCAAGTGGCTGAACTCGTCGCACGTTCCCTCGCGCACCTGAAAAACCGTTTCGGAGTCAAGCGAAGTCGAGCCGTAGCCCGGGCCGTCGTACTTCACGTTGTCATGCACCCACGAAGACAAGGCGACGACCGCCCTCAAGTCAGAAGCGCCGCCGCCCAGCTCCGCGGCTTTCCCCGCTATTCCGGAAGAAATTTTTACGAGAGGACTTCCAGCCACGTACGCCATTGAATCAGACACGGACTCGAAGTCAACCGACTGGCGGGTGTGAACAACCGCGGAATACGAAGCGAGATTATTCCGCGCAGCCGCATCGAGTTGAAAAACCAGCAACGGATTGCCGTTGGCGTCCACTGACTCGGAGTGGGAGCCGGAAGAAGTTAGTTCAAAAGACTGCCGCGCGTCCGAGTAAAAGGAATACGTTTTCAGCGAAAGCTCGGTCGCAGAACCGCCGCCGGTGTCGACAGCCCACTGCAGGTCAACCCTTACGTCGGCTCCGCCGACGGCCTTCGGGTCGACGTCTATCACCGCCGCTGCAAACGAAGCGAACACCAGTAGCGAGAAAAGAATTTTGCGCATTGCAATAGTTCTAGCGCGAGACGAATTAAAAAGAAATAGAGTGCCGCTGGTGTGATTTGAACACACGACATACCGGTCTTCAGCTTCGTCACTTCCCGCGTAAACGCGAGAAATTCGGACGCTCTCCCAAGCTGAGCTACAGCGGCGTTTCCAAACTATTTTGTCGCGCGCGGTTTTAAAACGCTGCGAAGAGTGGGCCCGCGGAGAATCGAACTCCGGATCTCCTGTGTGTAAGACAGGCGTTTTAGCCACTCAACTACGGGCCCGTGAAATGAATTTTTGTCGGCGCAAGTTAAAAACGCATTTGGAGAGGGCGGGACAAGCTTTAAATTCGACGAAGCGGTGGTTTGTTTCAGGTGACGTTATGCACAGGATAATTTGGCTTAAAATCGGCGGAAAGAGGCTTCACTTGGTCAAGCTTGCCGGCGCTTTCTTCATTACGGCAGCGGTGCTCATGGTTGCCGAAGCGGCTTACAATATTTTTGTAACCGTGCAGAAGGCTACGTACGCTTACTTGAATCCCGCGTTGATTCCGCAACTCTTTGGTTGGTCGATTGGAGCGAACCCGAGCGCTTTGGGAGGAAGCTTCACGACCCAAGACGTTCTCGGAGTCCTCTTGGGGCCTATTGCGGCGTTCCTGTTCTGGCTCGGCGTGCTCATGGTAGCTATAATGGTATACCAGTCAGGCAAAATCGTTTTGCCGGTGGAGGAGTACGAGCAGAATATCAGCGAACACCACCGCCAGCTCATAGCGAAGGCAATTACGGCAAAGAAAAAGAAGTAAGCCGAAAAATCGTTTTCTGATTTTTTTTAGTTTTTTACCTGCGCACTACGAGTGCAAGCAGTTGGCCGCGCGACATCGACGGCGCGGCGGCGATTTTTTTCTTGAAAGCAGCCACTGCCTTAGGGCTTAAAACGAACTTTCCTTCCTTGAACGCGCCTACCGCGCCCGGCCTGAACGAAAACACCGACGGCAAACCTGCTTTGCGTATTTGTTTTTCCATGCCTACGCGCACGCCGCGCGGAACGTGGGAAAGAATGGCGGTTCCACGAAGCACTTCGTGGGATGTTTCAAAACGAGGAAGTTTAGCATAAAGCTTTGCAAAAGGGTGTGCGGCGCCGGTTTTGACGAGTCGGTGTTTGCTGCGGTACGCAAAAGGAGAAACTCCTTCCGTGCGTTTTTCAAACAATTCGGGCATTTTTGCACCTTGGGTTATAGTAATTTTCTTTAATGAAGTATTTAAGGCTTCTCGGCGTTTTCCCTCGTTTTCAACTGATTTCCTTCTGTTTTCCCGGCTTGGGATTCAACGCGCTTTCCGAAACGTTTGCCTTCCAGATGCTGCCGTACCTTTCCTTCAACTGTTCTTCTATGTTGTGGCCGCGCTTGACTGCCGCTTCGACGTGCTTTTTCTCAATCAACGGCGCGCCCTCGGCTTCGGCCAAGTCTCCTGCCAAACGTATTATCCCGCTTAGTTCGCGGAGCCGCAGCGTCAGCGAGTTGCTTGCGTCGTCCAGCGCCTTGGCTCGGCGCGCGGCTTCGTTGGCAATGGCTTCCGCCGCAGACGGCGCCACGTGCGGAATTCTTCCGTCTTTCCTGATTTCCTGGGCAATGAATTGTACCAGCATCGCACGGTTTTGCGGCGAGTCGGGCATCTGCGTTTCCAGCAGCACTTCGTAGCCGTTGCCTATTATTCTCGAGCGAAGCGGCGGCAGGATGTACGACAAGTCGTTTATGTTCGACGCGGCGACGAGAATGAAGTCGCAGGGAACTCCGTCCACCCTCACGCTCGCGCCTGCGCTCTGCGGGTTTTTGCCGACTATGGCGTATTTTTTTTCCTGCATTGCGGTCAAGAGATTGCGCTGGACTTGGTTCAACGCGCTGAGCTCGTCTATAAACAGCACTCCCTCGTGCGCTTCGTGAACTGCGCCGGGAACAACGCGCAGGTAAGGCTGCGTGCCCACCTGGGAATGTCCTCCGTAAGGGTCGTGGCGCACGTCCCCCAGGATTTCCGTTTCGCTCGCGCCGGTAACGGAGACGAACGACTTCCTCTCCAGGGGAACGAGTACTTTGCGGGGCCGACTGCGTTTTAACGCGTCAATGCGCTCCAGCGCCGCCTGGTCCAAGACGCGGATTTTTTCGCCGTGTCTTTCGTAAACGATTACTTCCTCGCGGTCGCCGGCCGAGCGCGTGGTGTGCACGCGGTCCTGCCTTCGAGGCTCGTCCAAATAGGTTCCAATCAAGTCGCTGAACGGCGACTGCAGCGAAGAATACTTGTCCAAGCCGCAGTTGGGGCAAGATGCTTCTGTCGCGCGGCTTAGCCTGCCGCAGCGCCTGCACCTGAATCCCAGGCGTTCCGCAACGAAGGAAGGCACTTCGGACGGCTCGACCATTTTTCCCTGCGACTGGCGCGCAATCTTCTGTTCCTCCGCGATTTTCTCGGCCGAACGTACTTCAACGAACGGCCGCTCGGGCGCCTCGGGGTTGTGTAGAACGCTTATTTCCTCCATTGGCGCGGGCAAGTGAAACGCGATGGACTGCGCCAAAAGGCTTTTTCCTGTTCCGGGCGGGCCTACGAGCAAGAGGTTCCTTCGCTGTTTTGCAGCAATTTTGGCGATGCGCACCGCCTCCGGCTGGCCGATTATCTGTTGAAGCGGGTCGCGGGGCAGCTTTATTTCCTCAGTTGACTCGAAGCACAAGTAGTCGCGCCGCTTTGAAAAATTTTCTGCGTTCGCGCACTCCAAACCAAGCCACCCTGCAGTAGTTTTAGCGAAAGCAAGTTATTTAATGCGGCGTCAGCGCTTCGTCAAGGAAATGGTTAGTTCCTG
>JACCLL010000083.1 GCA_013425325.1 Microcaldota archaeon
GCCCGGCTTGTTTGCTTCAAAGAAGGAAGACGTGCGCATGATGCGCCAGTTGTTCGAGGACGAGCGGTTCAAGCCCGACTTGCTGAAAATCTATCCCTGTCTCGTCATCAAAGGAACGCCGTTGTACAAACTGTGGAAGAACGGCGAGTTTACTCCCTATTCAACGGAAGAAGCGGCTGAAGTCATTGCGGAAGCCAAAAAGCATTTTCCGCCGTGGGTTCGCGTAATGCGCGTCGACCGCGACATTCCCGTAAACCTCATTGAAGCAGGCGTTGACAAAAGCAATTTGCGTGAAATCGTTGCGAAAAAACTCGCTGAAAAAGGAGGCCGCTGCCGCTGCATCCGCTGCCGCGAAGCAGGACTGCAAGCTCGCTTCGGAAAGAACGTCGACTGGAAAAGCGTAGAATTAACGCGCGTTGACTTCCGCGCAAGCGGCGGCGAAGAAGTTTTCCTTTCCTTCGAGGACTCGGCAAACGACTTGCTGCTGGGTTTCCTGCGCTTGCGCAATCCTTTTGCGCCGTTCAGGCCCGAGCTAGTAGGAAACACCGCCGGAGTAAGGGAACTTCACGTTTATGGCGAACAACTTCCGCTAAGCGTGCGCCAACCCGAAGCAGTTCAGCACAAGAATCTCGGCAAAAAACTGTTGGCCGAAGCCGAACGCATTGCGGACGAAGAGTGGGGCGTTGACAAACTCGCGGTAATCAGCGGAATAGGCGTCCGCGACTACTACCGCAAGCTCGGCTACCGACTCGACGGCGCGTACGTTTCAAAGCGTTTGTAGTTTCAAAAGCCTTTTTTACTACGCGTTCTTTATTCAAGTCGGCGAATTGCTTTGTACTCCGAAAAAATCCAGTCTGCTTTGTCCAAAGCCGGCGCCAAGCCCGGCTCGCGAGTCCGCGTGGCTGAAGGCAAGCGCGTTTTCGAAGGAATTCTTCTGCCGAGGCCGGACGCGGGCGACGAAAACTGTTTGGTCGTCAAGCTGTCCAGTGGCTACAATGTGGGAATAACTTTCGACGCAAAAACGAAGGTTGAGGCGTTGAAGGGCGGAGCGGAACTGGAAAAGTTTGCCAAGGCCCGCAAGAAGTTCGACTTGCATTTGCCGAGCGTTTCAATGATTGCAACCGGGGGAACTATCAGCAACCGTGTTGACTACCGCACTGGCGGAGTCCATCCGTTGATGAGCCCGGAGGAAATGCTTGCAAACGCTCCGCAGCTTGCCGACATCGTCAACCTCCGTTCGGTCGTCAGTCCTTTCCGCATGGCCAGCGAGGATATGTACAGCGAGGAGTGGAAGAAACTCGCGGTTTTGGCGGCGAAGGAATTGAACGAAGGAAGCCGGGGGGTACTTGTAACCCACGGCACCGACGTCCTGCACTATACTTCCGCGGCGCTTTCTTTCATGCTGAAGCATTTGTGCAAGCCCGTTGCGGTTGTCGGCGCGCAGCGTTCCCCTGACCGGGGAAGTTTCGATGGAACAATGAACTTGGCTTGCGCCGCGCACTACGCGACTGGAAACATTGCGGAAGTAGCTATAGTAATGCATGGTTCTTCAAGCGACGACTACTGCTTCGCCGTTCCGGGAAACAAGGCGCGGAAAATGCATTCTTCGCGCCGCGATGCATTCAGGCCGATCAACTGCTTGCCTTACGCGAAAATCTGGCCCGACGGCAGGACCGAGTTGCTGCGAAAAGATTTTCACGGCCGCGCTGAAGACGAGGTAGTGGCCGACGCCGTGTTCGAACCCAAAGTCGCGTTACTAAAAGTGTTTCCCGGCGCTTCGCCCGAACTCGTTGAGCACTTGGTTGACAAAAAATACAAGGGAATAGTTATTGAAGGAACGGGCTTGGGTCACGTTCCAACCGAGCCCGTTGACAGGAAAGCCAGTTGGATTCCCGCCGTAACGCGCGCCGTGGAAGAGGACGTGGTTGTCGCGGTTACTTCGCAGTGTCTTTACGGCCGCACGCACGCCTTCGTCTACACTAACTTGAGACGCTTGCATGCTGCGGGCGCGGTGTTCTGCCAGGATACTCTGCCGGAAACCGCGTTCGTTAAACTCGGTTGGCTCTTGGGTCACAATAAGCTTTCAGTCGGGGAAGTCAGGCAAAAAATGCGGGAAAACCTTGCCGGCGAAATAAATCCGCGGCTGACTGAACAGGAGTTCCTGGTGTAAACAATGGCTTTTGACTATGCTGCGCATGGATTCAAGTGCGGAATCGAAGTGCACCAGCGGTTGGACACCAAGAAACTGTTCTGCAACTGCTACTGCGACCCCAACAAGGCAATCGCGGAAGGAAGAAAGGCGCTGCTGCGAAGAAGGCTGCGCGCCGTCGCCGGAGAACTCGGCGAACTCGATCCCGCAGCTGCTTTCGAAGCCGGGCGCGGAAAAGAATTTTCTTACTCAGTCGATTCGGCAACTGCTTGCTTGGTTGAAACCGACGACGAGCCGCCTCACTCGGCCAGGCAGGAAGCGCTTGAGGCAGTGGTTCAAGCCGCGTTGCTTTTGAACGCAAAGCCTGTTGACGAAATTCACTTCATGCGCAAGACAGTGGTCGACGGAAGTGCCGTAAGCGGATTCCAGCGCACGGCTTTAGTTGCTACGGACGGGTGGATTGAAACCTCTAAAGGCAGGGTCGGCATTCCAACCGTCTGCTTGGAGGAAGAGGCGTCGGGAATTCTCGGGAAAAAAGGAAACGTCGCCGAATACAGGCTCGACCGCCTTGGGATTCCCTTGGTTGAAATCGCTTCAGACGCTTCGATCAAGGACGGCGACCACTGCCGGGAAGTCGCCGAAAAAATCGGTTCGCTTCTCCGCAGCACCGGGAAAGTGCAACGCGGCATTGGAACAATCAGGCAGGACGTAAACGTGTCAATCCGCGAAGGCGGCAGGGTCGAAATAAAGGGAGCGCAGGAACTAGCCGACTTGCCCGAGTTGGTTGAAAACGAGGCGGGCAGGCAGCTGGCGTTCGCCGAGTTGAAGAAAGAACTGCTTGCGCGCGCAAAACCCGAGGAACACGTGCACGCGCTTGACGTTACTCACGTGTTTGCAGCAACCAAGTGCGGCTTTGTATCGAAAGCCCTGGCTGCGGGCGGAATGGTTGTCGGCGTCAGGCTGAAGGGATTCGCGGGATTTCTTGGAAAAGAGGTAATGCCCGACCACCGGGTCGGAACCGAGTTAAGCGGCTACGCAAAGGCCTTCGGCGGAGTCGGCGGAATAATCCACTCCGACGAAGACCTGGGAAAGTATTCTTTTTCCAGAGCTGAAATTACGGCGGTAAAAACGCTGTTGGAGTGCGGCGTGAAAGACGCGTTCGTGCTGTGCGTTGGAGCCGAGTTCAACGCAGTCCGCGCTTTGGGAGCGGTTTTCGACCGCGCGATGCAAGCGTTCGAAGGCCTTCCGCCTGAAACGCGCAGGGCGGAGGGACGGAAGAGCGTTTTCATGCGTCCCCTGCCGGGCGCGGGGAGAATGTATCCTGAAACCGACGTT
>JACCLL010000055.1 GCA_013425325.1 Microcaldota archaeon
TGACGGCGACGTGGCTTCCGCCGACTTGCTTGGCTTGGGTTCGGGTATTTACGGAATGAACGTCGACAAGAAACTCTTGGAATTCGTCGCCCTGCTTCCCCAGGCTGACGGCAGGAAGGTTTTTCTGTTCAGCACTTCGGGGCGGGGCAAGGGACAGACGGGGGCACTGCGTAAGGCCGTGCAGAAAAAAGGCTATTCCGTCGTCGCCGAGTTCGCTTGCAAGGGCCTCGACAAGTGGGGTCCCCTAAAGTTTATCGGTGGAGTAAACAAAGGCCACCCCGACGCAACGGACTTGGAGAACGCCAGGAAATTCGGCGCATCGTTGGCGTAACTTTTTTCGCGAACTATTTTATACCCCGCCCGCTTTTCTTTTGCCGGTGGATTTTTTTTGTCGAACGGAAACTCTGAAAAAACAAGCGCGCCCAAAAAGTTTTTGTTCGTTTCACTTGAGAGCCTCAGCGGAGACTTGGCGTGGCATATAAAGAAGGAAGGCCATGAAGTCAAGTGCTTTATTCAAAGCAAGGACGATGCCGACGTCTACGACGGCTTTTTGGAAAAGTGCGACGACTGGAAAGCGCTGAAAGACTGGGCGGACATATTCGTTTTCGACGACATCGGCTTCGGCGAAGAGGCGGACACGCTGCGGAAGGAAGGGAAGGTTGTAGTCGGCGGAAGCGTTTATACCGACAAGTTGGAGGACGACCGCGAATTCGGCCAGAGCGAGCTGCAGTCCGTGGGAGTGAATGTCCTGCCGCGTTGGAACTTCGATGACTTCGACGAGGCAATAAATTTTTTGAATAAAAATCCCGGGCGGTACGTGATAAAGCCGAGCGGTTTGGCTCAGAACGAAAAGGAACTGTTGTTCATAGGCCAGGAGGAGGACGGGAAAGACGTTCTTCAGGTGCTGGAACACTATAAGAAAAACTGGTCGAAGAAAATCAAGGTTTTTCAGCTCCAGCGGTACGCGGCGGGCGTGGAAGTGGCAGTTGGCGCTTTTTTTAACGGCAATGATTTCATTACGCCCATTAACGTGAATTTCGAGCACAAGAAAATGTTTCCCGGAGAAATAGGTCCGTCCACTGGCGAAATGGGTACGGCGATGTACTGGTCGCCTCCGAACACTGTTTTCAACGAAACGCTGGGCAAAATGAAGGAAAAACTCGCTGCCAGCGGTTACGTGGGTTACATTGACATAAACTGCATTGCCAACAACCGCGGAATCTATCCCCTTGAGTTTACTTCGCGCTTCGGCTACCCAACTATAAGCATTCAAATGGAGGGCGTTGCAAGCCCGTGGGGAGAATTTTTGTACTCAATTGGAAAGGGACAAAAGCTCGAGCTTAAGACGAACAAAGGATTTCAACTGGGGGTAGTGGTTGCAGTGCCTCCTTTTCCGTTCGACGACCCCAAAACCTACAAGCGCTTGTCCGAAGACGCGGTAATTCTGTTCAAGAAGCATTCGCTTGAAGGAATTCACTTGGGGGACGTCAAGCTGGTCGAAGGAGACTGGAGGCTTGCCGGCAACTCGGGGTACGCGCTGGTAGTGACGGGGTCGGGGAGCACGATGGACGACGCGCGAAAACAGGTTTACTCTCGAGTGAGGAACATAATGCTGCCTAACATGTTTTACCGCACGGACATAGGCTTGCGTTGGCACGATGATTCGGACCGGCTGCAGACTTGGGGCTGCTTGCACTAGCGCTTTTTGCCCTTCTTTTCCTTCTTCCACTGCGAGTACGAGAAGTACAGCAAGTACACTACTACTCCAATGAGCAGGCCGAGCAGCACCCAGATGGCGAAGCCGGGCAAAAGAAGTCCCACTATCAGGAAGGCTATGGCGGTTGCCTTGAAGAGCTTGGATCCTAGAGAGTGCGTCTTTTCCCAGACCAAGTCGCTTGCAAGAGTCCACGGCGTCCTTATTCCGATGAAGTAGTTTCTCTTTGATTTGGCCAGGAGCACGCCGACTGCGTAAAACAATGCGGCGAAGGCGGGCGCAAGCAGTTGGGTGAAGTTAAACGAAAAACCGAGGTTGTAGGCGATGAACAACGCCTGCAAGTAGATCATGAAGAGCACGAAAACGGCTTTGAACACGTTCCATTCGACGCCGAATTTCTCTATGTTCTTGTACAACGGGTCGTACTGGGGCAGCCAGTTGAACAAAATGACTATTATTACAACCAGGATGGGAAAGAGGAAGGAAGTTTCTTTTCCCGAAAACCCGTCGGCTACGCCGGACGCGTTCCAGTGCGAGGCAACGATTTGAGGCAGTACTGAATAGCCCCAGGCGGCCAGAACTATTGAAACGAGGGCAAGCGCGGTAATTATGCAGTTGACTTTGTTCATGAACTGATTAGAAGAAGAACTTAAATAAAAAGGGTTGCCGGCCTCGCGGCCGGCTTTAACTGAGAAAACTCAGTATCCGCCACGCGAAGTGCGCGGCTTGCGGTGCTTCGAGAAGCACTCTTCGCAGTATACCGGGCGTCCGTCGGTTGGCTGGAAGGGAACTTCACATTCCTTTCCGCAGTCCGAACAAGTTGCCTTGTACATCTGCCTTGGTCCCATACTGTGGCGCGGTCCGCCGAACATAGTCTTCACCTTCTTTAAACTAACGCAGTCGCACAACTCTAGAAAAAGAAACTCTCCTTATTCAAGCTCAATCTCTTCTCTAACGCGTGCTAGCGTTACTTACTATTTTGTGAAAACAGGTGATTAAAAGGTTTCGCATACGGCTTTAATTATTCGCTCCGCTAAGTGTTGCCTTAATGTGCTACGCAATTCCCGGCAGAGTAGTCCGCGTCGAAGACGGCGTCGCTGAAAT
>JACCLL010000060.1 GCA_013425325.1 Microcaldota archaeon
TCAGGATTTTGCTGGCGAAGGCAGTGGAGTCTATGTACTGCTGGTAGCGAGTTCTTTCTCGAACTTGTAGGCAATCATTTTGTAAACCAGCTTCGCGGCCGTGAAATCCGGCGCGTGCATTCCCTGAATTGGCGCGAACTCGACTACGTCAACGCCGACGACGTTCTTTTCGGAAAACACTTTCCGCAGCAGCGCAAGCGTTTCGTCCCACAGCAGTCCGCCGGGTTCGGGCGTTCCGGTCGACGGCATTATCGACGGATCGAAGGCGTCGACGTCGAAGGTTATGTAAACGTCTTCGCCAAGCGAGTCAAGAATTTCCTTCTGCTTCCACCTTGCTTTTTCCCTTGCCCAGAAAATCTTCGTCTTGCCTTTGCTCCACTCGAGCGGCTCCTTGTCAGTCGAACGGATTCCAACTTGAACCGTCCTGCACCCGTCTTCGATTATTCTCCGCATCGCGCAAGCGTGACTGTACTTCGAGTCGTCGTACTCGTCGCGCAAGTCCGCGTGAGCATCGAACTGCAGCACGGAGAGTGAAGGGAATTTTTTCTTTAACGCACGCGCTGCTCCGATGGATATGGAGTGTTCGCCGCCGAGCACTACCGGAAACTTTTTGTCCGCAATTATTTTGGCAACTGCTTTTTCGACTTCCTCAACCGCTTTTTCAGGCTCTTGCGCCGGCTTGAGTTCTTTGAGCGTGATTATTCCGGCTTCATAGGGCTCGGTTCCCGTTTCTTCGTCGTAGAACTCGATTTCCTTGGAAGCGTCTATTATTGCGCGCGGGCCGTCGGCGGTTCCTTGGGCGTACGAAACGGTTCCTTCGTATGCAACTGGAAGTACGGTTACTTTTGCTTTCGCCGGCTCGGGAAAGGAATAGCCGAGGAAGACGTCAAGGGCTTTGGAGTGGATGCTGCTGAACTTCATTTGAAGAGCGTCACCGCAACCTATTTGTTTTATTGCGTATTAAAACACTGGTCTAAGGTGGATTAAAATGGCGTCAAGACAGGTCTTGTTCGGTCCCAAAATCGCTACGTCGCCGATTACGGGAAACGAAAAGACGAGGGAATTGTTTGAAAAAGCGTTTCCTGCGTTCGTTGGCAGGCAAGTGCGCAACGGCTACCAAGTGATCGAACGCATGGTCAGGGAAGACTGCGCGATCGTGCTGTCGCTTTCGGGGGCAATGACTCCCGCTGACTTGGGTTCGTCGTGCGTGGTTCCGTTGATCAAGGCGGGGTTCGTCGACGTTTTGACGACTACTGGCGCTAACTTGTATCACGACGCCCACCGTTTGATAGGCAAGGAGCTTTACGCTGTTGACCCGAACTACGGCGACTGCGATTACCGTAAGTCGAACGTAATCCGCGTCTACGACGTGGGCTTCGAAGAAGACGTTCTGCTGGACACTGACAAGCTGTTTACTTTCCTGCTTTCGCAGCCGCCCTACCAGCGCGCCATGACCACCCCCGAATTCCACTACCAACTCGGAACGGACTTGGCTAAGATAGCCGAACAGCGCTTGGGCGATGCTTCCAAGAGCAACAGCCTGCTAGTGCAGGCGGCGCTCAACAGAGTGCCCGTGTTCTGCGGCGCGCCGCAAGACGGCTCGATTTTCCTGAACGCAGTGAAGCTGGCGCGCATGGCCGCGCTTGGAGAAAAGGAATTCAAGTTTTCGCTGGACTTGGCGCGCGACGTCTACGAGTTTGCGGCCTTGCATTACTACGCCAAAAACCACGCCACCAAGAAACTGGCGGTAATCGTCGTTGGCGGCGGGGTTCCAAAGAACTACTCGCTGCAGCCCGAGCCGACTCTTTCGCAGATTCTGTTCGTGGAGACGAACGGCTACGACTACGACGTGCAAATATGCGATACAAACGTAGACAACGGCGCGCTGTCCTCGTGCACCGCCGGCGAGGGACACACTTGGGGCAAGACGAGCGCCGAGTGCGTCGTGAACTCGCAGTACGTGCACTGCGACGCGACTGCCGTGCTTCCTTTCTACGTCCACGCGCTGCTGCAGTCTGGCTTGCGGAAGACGCCGCGCAGGTTCTTGGAAAAGAGGGCGGAAGCGCTTTCGTTGTTGGACGCTGCTGTGAAACAGAAGCTGCCTGCGTTGAGGAAAACGCTCGAGTTTCCCTAGTCTACGAAGACTACTTCTGCGGGCGAGAAGCCGTTGAAGTTTGAAGCGATTGCGCTCGCGTAAGCTCCCGTGTTCGGGCTTATTACTATGTCCCCCACTTCGAGTTCGGGGAGCCAGATGCTTTTCGCCATTACGTCGTAGCTGTCGCAAGTCGGTCCGGCCAGGACGCTGCGGATTTTCTTGCCCCTGCGTCCTGAAAAGAAGTCGAAGTGCCACTTGCTGGCGTGCACGTCTGCGTAGTCTTGGTAGTAGCCGTCGTCCAAGTAGTACCAGATGATTCCCTTGCGCTTGCTTTTTCCGATGACGCGCGTGACCAAGTCGCAGGCGTCTCCGATAATGTACCTGCCTGGCTCGCAGAAGATGTTTACGGCCGGGGGAACGTATTCGTCGAGAACTTTCGCCGTCTGCTGCAGGAACGTCTTGGGTTCGCAGCCGCCGTTGTGGCCGTTTCCGTAAGCAACTGGAAAGCCTCCGCCGATGTCGACGCACTCCAGCTTTATTCCGTCTTTCTTTGCCTCGCGGAACACGCGCATCGCGTTTTCCAGGGCTTCATTGAAAGCGTCGGCCTTGCTGCACTGGCTTCCTATGTGGAAGCAGACTCCGACCGGGTTCAAGCCGAGTTTCTTGGCTTTGTTCAGCAAGCGCATTGCCTGGACAGGGTCGCAGCCGAATTTTGTGCTCAGTTTGTAGTATGCCGCGTCGTTGTGCGCCGCAATGCGCAGAATAACGTCGCTTTCAGGCGCGTGGCGCGCCAGTTTCTTGAGTTCCTCGTCGTTGTCGAACACGAATCCGTCGACGCCGACGTTGTAGGCGCGGACTATGTCGCCCCAGGGCTTTACGGGGTTGGCGTAAAGCATTCGAGTCGCGTCGACTCCCAGGTCGACCAGAGTCTCGATTTCCTTGAATGAAGCGACGTCGAAGTTTGCGCCCAATTCTTTGAGCACGTTGAGTACTCCTTTGTGGGGGTTGGCTTTAACGGCGTAATAGATTTTGCAGCGCGGCAACTGTTTTTGCAGCGACTGGAAGTTATGCTTCAGCTTGCTCTTGCTTACCGCGAGAAGAGGCGAACCGTGTTTTGCTACTAGTGACTTGGCTTTCCTGAAGTTCAGAATCATTTAGTGTCGGTTTTCTCCAACGAAAAAAATTATGTTCCACAAAAATGAGGCGCGCAGAATAAAAACGTTTTTGCCTTCATGGCGTCAGAGGCAGGGCCTGTTGCCGTTCGCCGTTCGGCTGCCTCGTTTGGCCGGGCATTACGAATACCGCCGCGGCGACTACGCTGGTCCACAGGCCGTTCTTGTCGCATACTGCTGATTGCGTGATGTTAGTCGTGCGGACGATTTTGCCGCTTATTTTGAAGAGCTGCTCGCGTTCGTCCCACGCTTTTTCCGTTTCGAATTCTATTCCCAACGTGGAGGCAAGCATTGTCGCGGCAAGGTCTTCCGCGTACTCTCCTGCCTTTTCCTCGGTTTGTCCGAATGAGTGGTGTTCGCTCAAATAGCCGTATGCGATTTTTTCCGAGGGAATGGCTGCCCCCACGCTTGCCGCAATCAAGCGGTTGGGTTCGTTGGAGGCGTTTCTGCTCATTACCACGAAGGCGATCTGGCCGGGGCGGAGATACTCTCGCCCGATTTTTTGTGGAAGTACCTCGCAGCCGGGCGGAAGAATGCTTGAA
>JACCLL010000065.1 GCA_013425325.1 Microcaldota archaeon
TTACTTGAATACGTCTTCCACTCTTTTGACGACCATGCCTTGGTCCGTTATTTCTATTGGGTGGATTTCCAGGCTGTGTTTTGTTCCACGCAGTTTGCGGATGTAGAGCGTGCGGGTCGACTGGCTTCCGCTTCCGAGGAAGCCCATTACTATTACGCCGTCCGCAACGTATTCTTCGACTTGGTACTTGGAGAACTTTATTGGCCCGCCTGTTCCAAAGCCTTGTTCCGACACTTCCGAGGTTAAGATACTGGTCATTCCGGTTTTTGCTACGACGTAAACGAGTTTGAGTATTGCCTTGCGGATTTCGCTTTCTTTCTCCAGCTGGAACGCCATTGCCGGAATGCTGTCTATTACCAGGCGTTTGGCTCCGATGCGGCGGCAGACTTGAAGGATTTCTACCAGCAGGCGGTCTATGTCGAGTTGTCCCGGAAGCAACGCGTTTTCTTCCTCGGAAGGAGTTCCGACGCGTGCGCTGGTTGCGTCTACTATTGCAAACAGGTCGTTTTTCTCCAGTTCGGTCAAGTCCCAGCCGAAGTTCAGCATGTCCTGCCTGAGTTTTTCAGGCATTTCGTCGAAAGTGACGAAGACCCCGGGTTCTCCGTAGTCCAGGACTCCCTTGTAGAGGAATTGCATGGCTAAAATGCTTTTTCCGGTTCCGCAGGCCCCGGATACGAGGATGCTTCTCCTTCGCGGAAAGCCTCCTTGAATTAGTTCATCTAAGCCGCTTACTCCAGAGGGAACGCGTTCCACGTAAATCAATCGGATAAGGCTTGTTTCATTAAATAGTTTTGTGGTGGGGCTTGGCGTAGCCTTGAATGCGCGTTTTTTCGCTCGGCGGCGCGACGCGCCTGCCTTGCCATCGGTTGACCGTCTTTTCGGCGAACGCCGCCGCCCTCGCAAAGTCTTCTTCAGAGGGGTTTTCCGTGCCGCCGAATATTTTTTTTGCCAGTTTTATTGACAGCGAGTCGCTTGTGTGCGCGCCTTTTTTGTTCAGTTCGTCGAGGAGAGTTTCCATTTTTTCTTTTCCGTCCGAGCGGATGCAGAAAACTGCAATGCGTTTTCCAGCCAGCGCTCCCGCGAGATCCAGCAGTTCCGTCTCTTGTTTTTTGTCGAACTCGGTTCCGAGGAACGCGGCGTCGCACGGCAATTGCGTGCAGAAAGAGTTTCCTGTTTTTGTTATGCCTTCGCAGATTTTTTGCGCGAGTTGCGCGAGGGTGTCCGATCCCTTGGCGTAAACGAGCAGCTTCAAACGTTTTTCCTCTTTTTCGCGGCGGCGATTAGGGCGCTGAAAGCGGGTTCTGGGGTTTCCAGGCGCGAGTCGAACTCGGGGTGGTACTGGGTTCCGAAGAAGAACGGGTGGTTCGGCAGCTCCAGGACTTTCATTATGTTGGCGCCTGCCGCGTCAACGCCGCTGAAAACCACTCCGGCGTTCTCCAAGTCTTTGATGTAATCGGGATTCATTTCGTACCTGTGCCTGAATCTCTTGAACACGTTGTCGCTTGCGTAAATCTTGTGCGCAATGGTTCCGTTCTTTACGTTGACGTGCTTTGCGCCCAAGCGGTTGGTTCCCCCCATTTCCGTCACTTTCTTTTGTTCCGGCAGCAAGTCGATTACTGGGTGGGTTGTGCTTGGCTCGACTTCGCTTGAGTTCGCGTCCTTCCAACCGAGGATGTCGCGCGCTATTTCGATTACCGCCATTTGGAAGCCGTAGCAGATTCCGAGGTAGGGAACTCCTTTGGTTCGGCAGTAGCGCACGGCTTCTATTTTTCCTTCAACGCCCCTCTTTCCGTATCCTCCGGGAACGATTACGGCGTCGTAGCCGCCGAGGATTTTTTCCGCGCCTTCGCGCTCTATTGCCTCGGCATCGACCAGGTCCGCCTTGATGCGGCAGGAGTTGGCTGCTCCTGCGTGGACGAGCGATTCGAATACGCTCATGTAAGTGTCTTTCATCGTCGCGTACTTGCCCGCGACCGCAACTTTGATTTCAGGGCCTGAAAGCGTTTTTTCAACCAGTTCGCGCCAGTTGGCAAGATCGCATTCCTTCGTGTCCAGCCTTAGTTTTTTCGCGAGGTTTTGATGTATTCCCTGCTTTTCGAGGATTAACGGAAGTTCGTAGACCGTGCGGACGGTCGGCGAAAAGAAGACGTCTTCGCTGCGTACGTTGCACTGCTGGCTTATTTTTTCGTGCGTTCCATCGGAAATGGGGGCGTCGCACCTCGCTACTATCAGGTCGGGAGTGAGGCCTCTTGCCAGAAGGTTTTTCACCGAATGCTGCAGGGGTTTCGTCTTTTGTTCTCCTGTGAGAATAGTCGGGACGAGGGCCAGGTGTACGCAGGCAGTGTCGTTAGGCCCTTCCTCGAACCGGAGTTGCCTGATTGCTTCAAACACTATTTCGGATTCGATGTCGCCGACAGTTCCTCCCACTTCCACAACCAGCAGGTCGGCGCCGGTTACTTCGGCGGCGCGCCGGATGCGACGTTTTATTTCGTTTGTTGCGTGGGGAATTAATTGAAGGGTTTTTCCAAGGAATTCGCCGCGGCGTTCGTTGTCGATTATGGTTTTGTAGACCATTCCCATCATCAGGTTCTGCTCGCGTTTGGCGTTTATTCCGAGAAAGCGCTCGTAGTTTCCGAGGTCTAAGTCGCATTCGAAGCCGTCTTGAGTGACGAAGACTTCGCCGTGCTCGAACGGGTTGAGCGTGCCCGCATCGCAGTTGAGGTAGGGGTCTATCTTCATTATTGAGACGTTGACGCCCGAGCTTTTGAGAAGGCGGGCGGTAGAAGAAGCGAGAATGCCCTTGCCGAGAGAGGAAAGAACTCCGCCCGTGACAAAAATGAACTTGGGCATGACGAAGTTAGGGCGAAAAAACTTAAAAAGGAGGGGAGAGGAGGGCGCGGCCGCTTGTGCAGCCGCATTCCCTCCTCCGTTTTGGAGCGTTTAGTGTCCGACCATGACGACACGGTTCGATATTACCAGGCTGTGCGCGTGTTTCTTGCGGTGGAAGTAATACGCCGCCAAGCCGAGGAGCAGAGGCGCTCCAATTGGCGCGACGAACAGCGAGATGATGCCTAGCACTGCAAATAGGTACATTGCGGTGCGGTAGCGCACGAAGTCCTTCCACGTGTCGAGCTGGCTTTCCAAGTAGCTCCACCGCGTGCGCATTCTCAGGAAGGGCTCTTTTGCGTCCGCTAGCACGGTCGCGAGATGAATGTTTTCCTGTTCCGGATTTTCGTCCATGTTTCTTCACCTTACGCGGGGTGCACCAGCGTTTTTCCTTTCAGCCACTGGATGTCCCACGCTACCGATACTTCCTTTTCGCTCCAGAATGTTCCGGCGAGGAACGCTGGAATCGCTGCCGCGTAAACGTTCACGAACAGCGCGAGGATTATTGTCGCGGCCAGGCACAGCCAGGCGTACAAGTAGAACTTGTACACGCTTGCCAAGCCGCCTTTGTGAAACTCTCCCCTGCCGAATGCTTCGTTGACGAACTCGCCACGAGTCTTGATTTCTGCCGCGTGAATCGGCTTGCCGCCTTCCATGGTTCCCTTTGCTACCATGGGAACGTAGAACGGCGTAAGCGCGTCTTTTTTCTCCGGCTGGGGTTGTTGCGTGTTGTCGGGGCGAACGTATTCTGCGATGAGGGGGTTGATTGGGCCGGCAAACGAGCCGCGGGCGGTTCCACTGGTCGCCAGCCAAGTCATTTTAGGCTTTGGCTTTGGCAATGGCTTTACCTGTCTTTTCATTTCAGTCCAGGATTTCATTTTACCAACACCAGCGCCGCGTAAACGGCTCCGACTATCAGGATGATCCAGATTATTTCGTGCGGGAGGCCGAACAGCCCGCCTCTGAACATGGCGTCTTCGAAAGTGTTGATGTTCTTTCCGAGCACGGGCTTGATGGGCGTGTAGTCTTCCAGCAGGCTCATTCCGTGTACTATGAGGCTCTGGCTGGTGCTCACGTTGTCGCTCTCGGGCTCGCTTCCCTTTGCGGGATCTTTCTTCGGTGTTTCCGCCATGTTCTTTCACCTCCCTTTAGTTGAACTGGATGACCGACCTGTTCTTTCCGAACTTGCGGACTATGAAGTCGTCCCACCACGACATGTTCTTGTACTTTGCTCCCAGCATTATCATCAGGAGCCCGATGGGCCAGAACGCGCCCAGCAACAGGATTCCTCCTGCTACTAGGGCGACTGCGAACAAGAGAAAGCGGTAGTAGTCGATGAAGTAACCCGCGTACTCGCAGGTGTAGTCCCAGCGCGTGCTGGCCCGCATGTTGGCGCGCACGTTCGGGTCTGCCTTGGCGTACGCCATTGCGCGGTAGAGCTGCGTGCCTGCTGGCGCGCTGTGCGCCTCCAATTGCGTTTGCGGGTCAAGTTGTTCCACGGGCATGTTGTCCTACCTCAGGTTCCCTCGTACAGCCACCTTTTCTTCAAGAACTTTTCTATGAAGAAGGTTCTCCACACGAATCCGCTGTAGTAGTAGCCGGCGCCGATTGCAAGCACCGTGCTGACGTAAATATTCATCGTAAAAGTTGCGACTGCGCCTATTCCCAAGAGTATTGCGAGAGGCTTGAAGGTAACGAAGTCGAGCCACAACGGAATGTTGGTCTTCAAGAACTTGTCACGGGTAACTATTTCCATTGCGCCCTTTTCCCTGGCTCCCGGCGAAACCCAAGTGGGCAAAAACATTGGGATGCTGCGGTGCTGAGGCGCTTGGCTGGGGCTAGGAATAGACGTTACGACCTGCTTCGCCTCTGCAAGAGACTCGCATTTCATTTCTCCAAAACTCCCGCCCTTTTCGGGCACTAATACTACGCAATTGGAATATATAAACTTGTCGGTAGTAACAAACAAGCCGTTGTGGGAGATACTTGCTAACGCTGGCTTATAAGGCTGTTTGAGGACTTGAAAAAAGGGTGTTTTTGGGCTTATTTCAGCAGTTTTTCCAGCGTCATTCCCGCCGAGTAGTCGACACTGGTCAAGGAGTAGCCCTTGGGGTTTTCCTTCAAAAGGAATAAGGGGAAGAACCGCCATTCTTCGCGGTTTTGCTTCCACGCCACATAGAAAGGCACGCCGGTCTGCTGTTCCCACGCGCGCATTATCTGGACTTTCTGCGGGTCGAAATGAAGGCTAGTCGACTCCCATGCCTTGCACTCCAGCGCAAACTTCTTCGTCGTGCTTAGCGCAATCAAGTCGGGGCTTACGCCGTCCCCGCCGCTTTTGCCGGCTCGGATTACGTAAAACCCTTTTTGCTCGAGGATGTGCTTGAGTTGGCGTTCGAAGCGC
>JACCLL010000027.1 GCA_013425325.1 Microcaldota archaeon
TTTCTTATTTCTTCGCCGCCTTAATCTCCGCATGGACGCCGGGTTGAGACAACAACTGTTAGCCAAAAGCGCGTGGAGCGAGCAGGAACTGGCGCAAAAAATCGAGGAAAAGCAGGAAAAGTTCGCCGGGCTGCTTGCTGAAGACGCTGCAATTGAACTGCTTGCAAGAGAACAAGGCCTCGAAGTAAAAAAGGAAAAGTCGACGCCGCAATTCACGCCCCTCGCCTCCGTTGAAGCGGGAACAACCGCCAACGTCCGCGCGAGAGTGCTCCACGTTTTCGCACTAAAACGATTTGAGAAAAACGGGCGGAAAGGAAAAGTCTGCAACGTAAGCATCGCTGACGACTCGGGCCCTGCAACTCTCGTTCTGTGGGGCAGGGACTGCGCCGCAGCCGATTCGCTGGAACGTAACGACGCCATTGAAATCACGGAAGGCCTCGTTAAAAACAAGAACCCTCTCGAAATCCATTCGACGCTGCTGACTCAGGTAAAGCGCGTTGCAGCTGAAAGCAAGACCGCAGCAGTCGCTGAAATAAAGGACTTGCAGGAAGGAACAGAAGCCGATTTTTTCGCTAGGTTACTCGAGTTAAGCGAGGAAAAGGAGTTCGACCGAGAAAAAAACGGAGTGAAAACAAAGGGAAAAATGGCGAGCGCGCTTGCGGCAGACGACTCCGGACAAGTAAGACTAGTGCTCTGGGACGAAAATGCCGAGCTGGCACGCAGGGCAAGGCCGGGCGACGCAGTCAAAATAGAGAGCGGAGCAGTCAAGAAAGGACGCGACGGCTCGCTTGAAGTCCATTTAGGCTGGCGCTCGCGAGCCGTTCTCAACCCGCGCGCGCACGGACTGCGAGAAAGGGAAGAACTGTGGAAAGCAAAGTACGCCGAAAAAAAAATTGCGGAAGCCGCGGAAGGCGACGTCGTATTGCTTTACGCAACGCTGGCGGAAGTCAGCGGCTGCAGAATAGTCCGCAAATGCCGTTCGTGCGGCGTGTCGGTAAACGTTCACGAGCAAAAGTGTTCCTGCGGTTCTGAAGAGTTACGCGACTTGCTTGTGTTGGAAGCAAAGCTCTCCGACCCGTCGGGCAGCGCGAGAGCCGTCTTCTTCGGAAGAGAAGCCATGCACGTACTCGGAGTAAACAAAGTGACAATCGACCCTCAAACGATTGCGGAACTCAAGGCCGAGCAACTCTCCGGAAAGCCGATAAAATTAATTGCCCAAGCAAAGCAGGGAAACGTGTCGGGAGAAAAAGAGTTTGTAGCAAAACACGTGCTATGATTTTTTCTGCTGTTTAGCAAAGACGCGCAAGACCACGGCGGTAATGTTGTCGTGCTCGCCTCCCTTTTTCTTGCCGGCCGCGTCTGCGCCGCGGACGATTGATTCGGCGGCTTCCTTTGCCGACGTGGCTTTGGCAAGCCGTTCTTTAAGCTGGTCTTCTGAAAGCGTTTTCCAGCCGTCCGACACTATCGCAAAAACGTCCCCGTGCTTGACGGCCAATTTTTTGATGTCTGGTTCATGGTCTTTCATGCCAAGCGCGCGCTCCAGTACGTTGTCGTAGCGGGAAGCGTATTTTTCCTCCACGCCCTGGTCGCGCAGGGTCTGGGAGGCGCTGTGGTCGCGGGTTAGCTGAACTAGTTTTCCGTCGCGAAGCAAGTAAACGCGAGAGTCTCCGACGTGCGCAACGTGTGCCTCGTGTTTTTGTGAGTCGATTGCAAGCGAGGCGACAGTGGAACCCCCTTCCTTTCCGTACTTGCTGGAAGGTATTGAAGGGTCTAGCGATATTGCGTCATGAGCCTCTTCAATCACGTCAAGCAGCTTTTGCGGCTCTTTGACAAGCCAGGCTTCGTTGGCCTTGAAAGCCCGTTCCACGTGGCCCGAAGCAACTTCTCCCTTGAACATTCCGCCCATGCCGTCGGCGACCATGCCTCCGTTGTCCCAGGTGTGAAAAGTATCCTCCTGGCTAGGCCGGCCGCCAATATGCGTTGCTCCGTGAACCTCGATTTCAAGCCTTGGCTTCTCGAACTTGCGTATTGGCGGAAATCTGCGAAGCGTTGTTCTGGGATTCAATTTCTCTGCCTCCTCCATTCAACCACGATATTACCTCTTTTTTTCGGCTTTAAAACCCACTGGCAAGCCACTGGGTTTTGCTTTTAAATACCTCCCTTCATTTAGGAGTGACGGGAACTCTTGTTCCCGAATTGCGCGAAAATGCATTCTAAATGAGTGCTGTTGCGCG
>JACCLL010000089.1 GCA_013425325.1 Microcaldota archaeon
GAATGCGAGCAAGCAGTGAAAGAATGGCTGGAGAAAAAGGGTGTTTCGTTCAAGCACGAGTCGGAGCAGGCGAAGACGGGCAAAACGCCGGATTACTTGTTGGGCAAGCCGTTCGTGTTTCACGGCAATGAATTTCATTGGGTCGAGTGCAAGGCGTCTTTCGGCGACCACGAAGAAACAAAACGCAATTTGTCGCGTCAGTTGAGCCACTACCTGCAGTTGTTCGGGCCGGGAATGGTAGTCTACTGGTATGGAGTGGAAGAAAACCCGGCTACGCACAAGGGAATTGTCGTAGCGACGCGGGATTACCTGGAGTGAGTGTTCGTGTCTTTGCTTGAAACAGTTGCAACCGTTTTCGGGGTAGTTAGCGGGCTAGCCAACTTGCCTCAAGCGTACAAGATTTTCAGGAGAAAAAGTGCAGCAGACATTTCGGTAGTGACTTACTCCGTTCTTTTCGCGGGAGCAATTGCTTGGACTCTGTATGGCGCGGAAATAGGAAACTTTCCGGTGACGCTAAGTAACTTCCTTGGCACGATTACGGTTGGCTTGGTGGTCGTCGGCTGGTTCTTGTACGGGCGGGAAACCCACCGGCAAGCCACTGGCGCACGTAAATAAAAGGCTTCAAAACTATTTTTCTTAGATGACTACCTACTCTTACTCGCGTCTTAACGCGTTCAAGTCGTGTCCGTTTGCCTACAAGTTGTCTTACTTGGACCGAGTTCCCGCGCCGGATCGCGTTGAATTGTTTACTGGAAAGAAGGTTCACGAAACGCTGGAAAAGCTTTACTCCGACTTGCTGCAAGGCAAAAACAATTCCTTGGAAGAACTACTGGCTTTCCACGAAAGACAATGGAACGCCGGCTGGAACAACTCTATTGTAGTGCAGGAGGGCGCGAAGGCCGAGGACTTCCGCTCGCACGGCGAAAACTGCGTTAAAAACTATTACTCGTCACACGCTCCGTTCAACCACGCGCAAACCGTGGGAGTCGAACGCAAGGTTTTCACGAAGCTCGGCAGGCACTCGTTCGTGGGAGTAGTCGACCGCATTGCTTCCGTGGAAGGAAAGAAGGAAGTGCACGACTACAAAACCGCTTCGTCGCTGCCTTCGGAAGATTACTTCAGGGAAGACACTCAACTGCCTTTGTATCAACTGGCTTTGCAGAGGCAATTCGGGTGGCAGGAAGTGGAACTCGTGTGGGATTTCGTGGCGTTAGACAAGGAAGTCCGCGTCAAGAAAAGCCCGGCTTCGCTGGAGAAGGCGGAGCGTGACACTGTTTCGTTGATTGAAGCCGTTGAGGAAACTGTTGCGGAAGGCGACTTCGAGAAAAACGAGGGAAGCCAGTGCAGGCGATGCGTTTACGCAAAGCACTGCGGCAAATAATTTTTTAAATAACGGAAGTGAAGGACTTCGTCATGAAGATTACTATTTGCGGAAGCGTGAAATTCGCGAAGAAACTCGTTGAAATTCATTCGAAGCTGAAGGAACTGGGTCACGAGCCTATGATGCACGAGGATATGTTCGGAATAGCCGACGGAACCGCCAGTGAATTGATTGACGGAATATCGTTGAACCACGCGGAAATAAAGAGGAAACACAATTTCATCCGGTGGTGGCACGACTGCATCAAAAGCGGCGACGCAATACTAGTGTGCAACTTCGACAAAAACGGGGTTTCCAACTACGTGGGCGGCAACACGCTGATGGAAATAGGTTTTGCGCACGTCAACGACAAAAAAGTGTTTCTCCTCAACCCCGTTCCAAAGCAAGTGCCTTACGTCGATGAAATAGAGGCAATGGTCGACGTAGTGATAAACGGGGACTTGAGCAAAATCAAGTAACCGTTTTATCGTCGGTTGTCGAATCGCGGTTCGTTTTTATTTGTTTGTTGGCTTAACTTATGTAACGGTGTTTAGTTGGACGTTTCTACAACCATAGCCGGCGTGAGCCTCCGCAATCCGACGGTCCTAGCGGCGGGAATCCTGGGAACAAGCGCGGACTTGTTGTGCCGGGTTGCCAAGTGCGGGGCAGGAGCGGTTACTTCAAAGTCTTGTTCACTGGAAGCAAGGGATGGCCACCCTAACCCGACGATGCTGGACTGGGGAGAGGGACTGATTAACGCAATTGGCTTGTCCAACCCGGGCGTGGAAGAGGAAGTCAAGGAATTGAAGAAAGCAGTCGGCAAATCAGGCGTTCCCGTGTTCGCCAGCGTGTTCGGAAAGAGTCCTGAAGAGTTTGCTGAAGTCGCCGCGCGAGTGGCGGAAGCCAAGCCGGCGTTGGTTGAACTCAACGTTTCATGCCCGAACGTTTCCAGCGACTCACGGCTGGGCGGCAAAATTTTTGCTTTCGACGCCAAGCTGGTTGCAAAAATCACTGACGCAGTGAAAAACAGGGTTTCAACGCCCATTTCAGTTAAGTTGTCTCCCAATACGCCTGACTTGAAGGAAATTGCGCAAGCCGCGGAGGACGCCGGCGCGGACGCGATTACGGCCTGCAACTCCTTTGGACCTGGAATGGTAATTGACGTCGAGACGGGAAAACCCATTCTCTCGAACCGCGTTGGGGGCGTGAGCGGGCCGGCGGTAAAGCCGTTGGCAGTGAAATGCGTTTACGATGTTTGCTCCGTAGTGGAGGTTCCCGTCATTGGAACTGGCGGAGTGACTAACGGCCGGGACGCGGTTGAAATGATCATGGCCGGCGCGACCGCAGTCGGAGTCGGGTCGGCGGTTTACTACCGGGGAATAAGCGTTTTCGCGCGAATTGACGCTGAGATAAAGGTGTTCATGGACTCGCATGGCTACGAGTCGCTCGCCGACTTCAGGGCAATTGCGCAGCAGTGATGTTAACATGCTTCCAAGAAGGGCAAAAATAAAGGAAATAATTAACGACAACGGGCGAGTGAAGACGTTCGTCTTAGACTGCAGCATCATAGCCAAGCCGGGGCAGTATGTAATGGTTTGGCTGCCTGGAATCGACGAAAAGCCGATCAGCGTTTCGCGCGCGGACCCGTTGACTCTTACTGTTGCCAACCGCGGTCCTTTCACTTCAAGGCTTTTTGACTTGAAGGTAAACGATTTCATGAGCTTCCGGGGGCCGTTCGGCAACGGGTTTGCGTTGAGGACGGTGAAAAACATTTTGTTGGTCGGAGGAGGCTATGGCGTGGCTCCCCTTCGTTTCTTGGCCGAGACGGCTTTACAGAAGAACATTCGGCCGACGATGATAATGGGCGCAAAGACTGCTTCCGACGTGATTCTGGAAGAGGCGTTCAGCGAATTGAAGGTAAAAACCATTATTGCTACTGACGACGGGTCGAAGGGAGTGAAGGGAACTTGCGTCGACGCGGCCAGAGAGGCGATGGAGAAAGAGAAGTTCAACGCCGTTTACTCGTGCGGTCCGGAGAAAATGATGGCCGCGCTTGCGCACGAATGCGCTAAGCACGGCGTGCGCTGCCAACTGAGTCTCGAGCGTTACATCAAGTGCGGCATCGGAGTGTGCGGCCAGTGCTGCTGCGACGGACTCCGGGTGTGCCACGATGGTCCGGTGTTCGACGCGCGCGTGCTTAAGGGCGTGGAGGATTTCGGCCGCCTTGCAAGGGGTCCTTCGGGCGCTTCGCACGCGCTTTGACCATGAACAGTTTTTTAAACCGACTGCGCTAATGCGTTGGCCGGGTGGTTGTAAATGACGGGAAAAGTTTGTTCTTTTGAGAAGGAGCACGGAGTCCACGTTCCCAGGGACAAGTTCGTTGACGACGCGATTGAAACCGCGATCAAAGCGGAGCAGAAGGAGGAAATGGTTTACGCCAACGCGGCGGCCGGTGCCACTAACTACCCTGTCAAAGACTTGCTGACTTGGCTTGCGACGGAAGAGGAAAAGCACGCTGAAACGCTGACCAACCTCAAGAACTGTCTGCAGAGCGCGGGGCGTTGGGTGAAAGGCGCGCACGAAATCAAGGACAGGCCGCCCATGCCGGTTGTTCCAAGGGGAGAGAAGCAAGCCGTTTCCAAGGACGAAATTCGCGTGCTGTTGGAAGCGATGAAGGCAGAAAAGAAAAGCATTGCTTACTACAAGGACCTTGCGGGCAAAGCCAAGCACGCCGACGCAAAGACGTTCTTCAACAAACTGGCGGACTACGAGGAAGAACACTATTCTCAGCTCGACGTGTTGTTTGACGAACTTTCGAAACTAGAGCCGTCTACTCAAACGATTTGAGGTGCACGCGTTGCTGAAAGCGGTTTTCTTCGACTTGGACAACACGCTGGTCGACTTCATGAAAATGAAGCGGTCGTCCGTCGAGGCGGCCGCCTCGGCAATGATTGACGCCGGCCTTCCGCTGACCAGGGCGAAGGCGGTGAAACGCATTTTTGAAATCTATTCCGCGCACGGAATCGAGGACCAGCAGGTCTTCCAACGGTTGTTGAAGCAGACGCTCGGAAAAATGGATTACCGGATTCTAGCGACGGGCATTGCGGCTTACCGCCGGGTTCAAACGGGTTACATGACGCCTTATCCCGGCGTGCGTTCAACGCTGTTGGCTCTCAAAGAGAAGGGCGTCAAGCTTGCGATTGTTTCGGACGCGCCGCGCATGCGGGCTTGGATGCGCCTGGCTTCAATGAACTTGGCCGAGTTTTTTGACGCCGTAATCACGCTGGGCGACACCAAGTTGAAGAAGCCCGCGTCCCAGCCGTTCAAGAAGGCCTTGCGTGAAATGGGCGTCGGGTCGCGTGAAGTGATTTTCGTCGGCGACAATCCCGACCGTGACGTCGCGGGAGCAAAGGCGTTGGGTATGAAGACGGCGTGGGCGAGGTACGGCGCCGTTCTCAAACAAAAGCCGAAGCAGAAAGCCGATCTTGTCCTCAATAGTCCCGCGGACTTGTTGAAAGCATTTTCCTGATTTTTTCGTCGGCGATTTCGGCGAGCGCGCCGATTTGTCTCTTGCCTTCCTCGTCCATTTTGAATACGTGGGGAAACGGCTTTTCCAGAACTTCCGCGCCGGCTGCCCTTAATTCCGCGGCGAATGCCTTGCGCCGCTTTGCGTCGGCGGTTCCGACTATCCTGTCCAGGGTTCCCAGCACTACGGTGGTCGCGGGCAGGTTTGAAGTGCGCGCGGCTTTTTGAAGCATTTCCGCGGTGTCCGGAATTTCTGAAATGCTTTTTACGAGGGCTTCGAGGCTCGAGTGAGTCATTTTGTCGACGGTTATTCCCTTGCCTCGGTGTTTGAGGACGTCGGCTACTGCGTCGACTCGTTCGCGCAGCGTTGACATGCGGGGGTGCAGGGCGGCCGCGCCGGCTCCTGCGACGAGGTTCCAGACGTAGGAACCGGGAATCATCGCGGACGCGCGGGCGGCGGCTTCGGCTGCGCGGACGTGAGTCAGTTCCTTCAAGCGCCAGGGCGGAGCGAATACCAGCACGCCCCTGACTTCGGCCGAGTGTTTTTGCCTGCCTGCGGCGAGGTGGGAAGCGATTATTGCTCCTCCGAGGCTGTGGCCGGCGAGGAATACTTCGTGTCTCTTGCCCAGCGGGGAACTTCCTTTTTCCAGCTGGGCTAGGACTTCGGAAAGCGCGTTTACGGAGCGTTCGGCTGAAAAGGGTTTTTCGGCGTTTCCGTGGCCCGGCTGGTCGAACGCAATGACTTCATGGCCTTTTTCCGCCAACGCGGAGAGGAAGTGGCGGTATTGGGGAATGTCGTGCGCGGCAGTAAGGCCGTGAATGAAGACTATGGTCGATTGTTTCTCTTGCGTAATCGGGTTCAACCGGGTTGCGGAGAGTTTTGTTCCGTCGGCGAGCGTGAACTCGAATTGCTTGCGCGAGAACTGCATGGAATACTATTGCGGCGGAATCGTTTTTAATTTAGTTATCGTCAAAGCGTTGGACTGACATGAAGAAATCCAAGAAACTTGACGCCAACGTCGTGAAACTGGGGGTAGTCAGTTTCCTGACTGACATCAGCAGTGAAATGATTTTCCCCATCCTGCCTATCTTTCTCACTGCGGTTCTCGGCGCGCCCGTAGCGGTAGTCGGCTTGATTGAAGGAATTGCCGACAGCACCGCGAACGTCTTGAAACTGGCTTCCGGCTGGCTTTCGGACCGCACGAGCAAGAGAAAGCCGTTCGTAGTCGCCGGCTACGGCTTGTCCTGCGTTGCAAAACCGTTTTTCGCGCTCGCAACCAGTTGGCCGTTCGTTTTGGTCGTGCGTTTTACCGAGCGCATTGGAAAAGGAATCCGCATAACGGCGCGCGACGTGATGGTCGCAGATTACACGACTAAGGAGAACCGGGGTTATGCGTTCGGCTTCCGCAAGTCAATGGACTCGCTTGGCGCGGTAATCGGTCCTTTGGCGGCTTTCGTTATTCTTCCGATTCTCTTGGTTTCAATGGCGGCCGGCGAAGCGTATAGAACGATTTTCTGGATTGCGACGATTCCTGCGTTGGCTGCGGCGGCGCTTGTTTTCACGATTAAAGAGAAAAAAAGGGTTGTGAAACGCGTTTCGCGTCCCGCTCGAATTGATTTCGCGATTCTTCACTCCAACAAACCGTTCAGGCTGAACCTGGCGATTGCGTTCTTGTTCGGATTAGGTAATTTTTCTTACGCGTTTTTCGTGCTGCGGGCGCAGGACCTGGCGTTCACTGCAGCTGCGATTACACTGGTTTACGCCGCTTACAACGCCGTCTTCGCTCTGGTCGCCGTTCCCGTTGGAAAGCTTTCGGACAAAATAGGGCGGACTAAAGTTATTGCAGCGGGTTACGCGTTGTTCGGGGTCACTTGCATTGGCTTTGGACTGGCTTCGGACGCGCCGGCGATTTGGGTAATGTTCGGGGTGTACGGCGTGTTCATGGCCGTGTTCGAGAGCGTGCAGCGTGCGTTCGTGTCGGACTTGGTTGAACCTGGTTTAAGGGGCACTGCGCTGGGAACGTACCAGTTTGCAGTCGGGCTTTCGGCGTTGCCTGCGTCGGTTGTAGCGGGCTTGCTGTGGGACTATCCCGTGTTCGGAATGAAGGCAACCTTCGTCTTCGCGGCGGTAACTTCCGTGCTGGCAGCGGTGTTGATGTGGGCGCTGCTCAGCAAAAGCCGGAATTAAGTGAGTTTTCCGTAGGGGTCGCCGTATAATACCATCGACCAAGTGTTGTAGAACTCTCCGGCTTCGGCTTCTATCTCGTCTTCGTCAAGGGAGTCGAGGGGATATACCGAGGTTATTTCCGAGGGATGCCCAATAGTCGCCGAATCAAGTGCCTCCGACACTTCTATTGAATCAAGAGCGGAATACCCTTGTTTTTTGGCTTCAAGGTAGGCTTCGCCTATTCTTTTTCTTTCGTTAACGAACTTTGTCAGCAGCTTGGTTACTTCGGATTGCGGAATTGCCCTGCTTTGTTCTGTGGTTGCCATGTGCGAACTGGATTGTCCTATGAAAGTCCTGGCTCCCATTCCAAGAGACTGCATGGCGAAAGAGTGGCTTATCCTGGTTTCGTCAGGCATTCCGCTCCAGCACGACAAGGCGTAGACGATGGGGTTGAGGATGCTGAAGTCGAGCCATGCAGCGTCTCTTTGCGCGTTGTATATTACGTAGTCTCCGTTAGGCCCTTTCGCAACCTGTTCTCCTTGAACGTTGCTTCCGTGGACGGTCAGCATGTAGAACGAAGCGCTGCTGAACAATTCAGGCACGAGCTCGGTGGCGCAGGAACCCGAATCTTCTTCGGAGTAACGGCACGCGTCCGGCACCCAGAAGCACCCGGAGATTTCCTGGCCGGTGTAATAGCCGCATTCGCCGCCGAAATAGGTTTTCTGCCGCTCAACCTGGTTTCTTAGAAAGCAGTCGTTCGGGTCGGGCAATCCGCAAGCGTCTCCGACGAGGATGCGGCCGTCGTAAACCAAGTCTCCTGCGGTTGCGGCCGTGTAAATTGTTCGTATAAGCAGGCGTGGGTCGTTTTGCGTGTTGTCGTGAAGGGATTGAAAACGGTATTCGGGCGTGGGAAAACGGGTTACTATGATGTCGGGAGTGCCGCCGTCCAGCGACGCATAAGGATCGTCCGACCTAAGTTTTCCCCTGCTTATGAGGCTGTGCGGGTCGAGGGCGAAAGGCATGGGAAGCACCGTGTTTCCCCCCATTAGAATCAAGTAACTGGGATTGACTTTCTGGCGCAGGGCGCGCACTATCGGAACGAAGCGCCGGGACGCCCGCCTTCCGAATGAGGTGTCGTCGTTAAGCTCGTCATAACTCTTGTCCGAGTAATCCTCGGCTGCGTCCGGGTTCGCGCTTATGCCGAAAAAGTTGCGGGCAAATTGTTGGCTTACGTCCACGTACCGCACGGTCTTGCCGCGCCGGCCCCATTTGTTGATGTACTTGATCAAAGAGGAGTGGTAGTCGAGGCCGCTGGTCTGAACGTCGTAGTTTTCCAGGAAAGCAGCGCTGTTTCCAACCATCAGAACGTCGGCTTGGCAGGGAATGAATACCGGAAGGTAGTAGTTGGTGATTGGAACGTGGTAGCCTGCTGCAACAACCGAAGCATTGAATTGTAGTGTAAAGAATCCGCACGGGGAATCCCGCAAGAAAACCTGCATGTGAAACGCGTCTTTTCTAGTGTCTACTACCAGCGACCGGTTGAGGGCCGCTGAAGACGAAGTGGACTCGAGTTCGGCAGTAACTCCGTGGATATACGCGTTTATCTCGCCTCCTTCAGGAGGGTAGTAGCGGACTACTGGGTTGCTTAGTTGGAGGATACAGTCGCTTTCGACGCAGGCGGGCGTTGCGTTGAACTCTATTTTATAAGAGTAGTTTATCGAATTCAACAATATCGCCGAAGCGGGCGTCCACTGCCGGGTGTAACTCAGGCTGGGGCTTCCTGAATACATCTTCATTTCATAGAAATATCCCAGTGTCTGTTCGGTTGCGTTGCTCAAAGACAAGCAAAGCAGAATCAGAAAAGCTAATGCGGCGCACTTCATGGAAGAAGCATGGCTTGCAGTGAATTTAATACTAATAGGTCTTGTGCCGCGGGTTTTTCACCCACTGCTTGAACAAGTTGACGCACTCGTTGCGGCAGATCTGTTGCTCGGCGATTTCATCTCTTGCCTTGTGTTCTAGTATGTCGTAAAAGTGCTTGTCGTCGAAGCCTATTTTGGAAGCGTCTTTCCTAGTGCAGCCGTAGAAAACTTTCTTCACCCTGCCCCAGTGAATAGCGGTGAAACACATTGGGCAGGGTTCAGTGGTGGTATAGACGACGCAGCCCGTAAGGTCGTGCGTCTTGAGTTTTTTTCCTGCGTTACGCAGCGCGTTGACTTCCGCATGGGCCGTGCAGTCGTGGGCGTTGACAACCGTGTTGTGTCCTGCTCCAACGACCCCGCCGTTTTTTACTATTACGCAGCCGAAGGGCCCGCCTCCTTTTCGAATGCCTTTCTCGCACTCGCGGAGCGCGAGCCGCATGAACTTCTTGTCTTCTGGAGCCATGGAGGAAGAAAAGGGTAGGAAAATAAAAACAATGCGTTCAGGCTACCCTGAAGTAAGCGGGGTCGGACGTGAACGAGTTGCCGCTTGCGTCCCACGAAGTTACTTTCCAGTAGTAGTTTCCCCCGGCCAACGCCGTCCGCCAGTACAGGGACGTCGCGGTAGACGTTGAGGTTCCGACTAGGGCGTTGACCGCGGAGTAGACGGATACAGAATAGGAGCGCATCGCGCGCGGCGTCGTCCACGAGAAAGTCGGCCTCGTCGAAACGGTTGCGTTACGCGCTGGCGAAATTGGAACGGGCTTGCTTGACCTTATGGTGAGAGTGAGGTTTCCGATGGCTTCGCCGCCGCGGCCGTCGTGCGCTATGTAGACGACGGGGTAGCTTCCCGCGTCGCCTTGTCTTGTCGGCCAAGAGAAGGAACAGCAGGCGGGGCCATCGCGCATCAACGAGCCGCCGACCACCACAAAAAATGGGTCGGGAGGAGTGCCGGCGAGCGAGAAAACTAAGCGGGCGGTTTCGCCTTCATAGAATGAAGTCTGCCGCGAGGGTATGACGTTAACTGGAATGGGTTGTAGCGTGAAGTTAAAGGTCTTGGAATCCCATCCTATGCCATCGCAGCCTGTCGCACTGCAGTACCACCATGTCTTGAAGGTGACGTTGTACACTGAGTTTTGCGTCGCGTTTTGGGGAATTCTGAATCTGAATGACAGCCTGCGCGACTTGCCGGTTGGCAGTACTACTTCCTGCGAAGGAACGGCGAATGAGGAGACGGTTCCCGCTTCGCCTGTTTGACCAGAAACAACTGGTTGTACGTAACCAGTTTCGCCGGTTAGGCTTGAAATCCACGTCGGGAGGCCCTTCAGGTTGGCTGCGTCGATGTAGGCGGTCACGGTGTTTCCAGGTTGTGGGAAACCAGCTAAGCTAAAGTTGGCTACTGTGAGAAGGGGGCGGGTCATCAAGTCGTAGACAAAGGGAGCCATTGACGCCAACTCGGCGCCCGACGTTATTAGTTCGCCGCCCAAGTTTGCTGTTTCGACTACATAGCAGACTCCGGTTTCGACGACGTAGACTCCCGTAAACGTGGACGTCAATGCCGCGTTTCCGGTTTCGTTTGCCAACGGCATTGTCTCAACGCAGTTGCTAACGTTTTGGGCGAAAGCATCGACGTTGTCGCTCATTAGGTGGTCGATAGAGTGGTCGGCGTACTCGGCGAAAGAGTCCACATAAGGAGGCACTATGGTGATGCCGAAGTAGTGTCCTACGTAATTCGGCGCGCGGATGACGTAAGTGATTCCTTTCAAGCCGCCGTACGCTATTCCGTAAGCGGGGTTGTAGTTTACTATCGCGCGAGTTGAAGTGAGTGAAACAAAGCGGCTGACGCTTCCGTTTGCTTGAGACGCGCCGTAGACGACGCTGCTGACGATGTTTATTGCCGTGCCAAAGTTGTTTAGAAAGCCGTGGAGCGCCCCGAGTTTTTCAGAGTACTGCCGCAAGGTATTGCTCCACATCAAGGGAGTGTCTAAGTCGGTGCCGTAAGCAACGATAAAGCGGGGAGAGCCTTCAATCCATACTGCGGCGGCAACGCGATATGTCTGCGCGGCACCGGTCACGTCGTCGACGAGGTAAGCAAGTCCCGCGAGTGCGTCGACCGCTGTTTTGCTGCCCAGTACGACTACGGCGTCGGTTCCGCTGACCAGCGTGTCGGCGGCGTCGATTGTTTTAGACGCGTTAAGCAAGTCAATGCCCGAATCTGTTTTTTCAACGTGGTACTTAACGGGCTCGAGCTGCCGCCCCAGCCTGGCGAGGTCGGCGGGCGGAAGTATCAGTTCGCTTGCGTTGAGTTTTGCTAGCGCCACTTGCGCGAAAGCACGGGACAGCGCCAACTTCAAGTCGGCGTCGCACTTCGAGGCGTTCGAGAGACAGAGGGTGGTGATTGGGTAAGAAGAATTCGAAGCGGGGAAGGAAGAAGGATAGTAGATTACGACGGAATCGTTGGAGTTGCTTGCGGCAAACCAGTAGGTTAGCGAGCGCCAGTCGCCTGGTTTTTTGAAGACTGCGTCCGTCTGCGGTTTTGCTACGAACGAAACGGACGAAAGCCAGTAAGTCCAATTGTTTCCAAAAAAAGACTTGATTTGCCCTATTTTTGCTATTGTCTTGTTCTGTATGTCAAGAGACGGCGCGCCTGAAACGGTGATCGACGTCGGGGTTGGAGAAGGACTCGGGCTCGGGGACGGCGTTGGAGTCGAGGAGGGACTTGGAGAAGGCGAGGGAGACGGAGAAGGACTGGGCGACGGACTCGGTGAAGGAACTGGCGTAGGAGTCGGGGTTACTGCAATGCAGGCGTTGCCGCTGCAGCGCATGCCTGCGCCGCAAGCTTGAGTGATTATAGTGCAGTTCTCGTATGCGTAAGCGCGGTTGTTTTCGTCCAAGCAGAACCACCCGACGGAACAAGATGGAGGCGCCCACAAGACGTCGAATGAAGTGGTTTTCGAGCATGTGCCCGAACAGGGGGAAACGCTGACTTGGTAGGTAAGTGGAGCGTCGGTACTCCAGTTTCTTTGGATGGTAATGTTTTTCGTCGTCCACCTTGTTGCTCCGTCCGTTATTGTTTCGGAAGACGTGTCCGAGTATTTTACTGCGCCTGACGCGCCGATTATTTGTCTCAGCAGCGAGTAAGAACCGCTTCCCGCCGTGTTTACTGCAATTGCGCTCAATTGGACGGTTTCGCCCATTGTCGGGGAAGTTACGACGGCGCCGGAAGAATTCAGCAAGGCAATGGACTGGAGCTGTACGCTGAGTGGAACGGCTGTGCAGGCGCCGGCGCTGCAAGCGGTTCCAGAGGGACAGGTTTGCGTTGAAATGATCGAGCAGTCTGACCGTACTTGTATTCGCGTGCTCGAGTCCCTGCAGGTCCACCCTGCCGTGCAAGTGGTTCCGGCGTAATAAGTTTTGAAGGCAAAGTCGTAGTCGCTTGTTACCGTAGTGCCGCCCTCGTTGACGTACTGTAGTCCGCCGTTGGCGTAAACGTTGCTGGACGCCTTTGCCCAGCCGATTGCGGGGCCTGTGGATGAAGCGCCGCCGTCGTTGAACAAGAGCATTATTCGGTAAGACTCTCCCGGTTCTACTGCAAGCGCGGGGCTGAAGCGGAACGAAATCCATCGCACGCCGTTCGACGCGCAGTATAAGGTGTTTGCTGAAACGTCAAGCGAGCCTATCGTGCTGTCGGAAGAGTCGTGTATTTCTATTCTGAAGTTGCGGTCGCCGAAGTCAAGCGGACATCCTGAAGGCAGCCAGTTCAAAGCCAAGTCTAGTTTGGAGAGTGACGGCTGCGTTGGAACAAAGGACTGGCTTGCCCAGTGGCGGTAGTAAACGGAAACAACGTCGCTGCCGTAGTTAGACTGGCTTATGTCAAGCAAGTCACTTGCGGCAGCAAAACACGCGAAAACTAGAACTAGAGAAAGTGCGGCCGTCTTAACCACTGTCAACCACCCTGCATATTCAAATTATTGGCGGCTAATAAGATAATTCTGTCAAAAAAACAGCGTAATTATTCAATTTTAGTGCACGAAAGTTATAAAACACCGAGTATTCATTCAAGTATGTTGGTTTGCATGGATGAAAGAGACCGTTTGATTCTGGATGTTTTGCGTAAGAACTGTAAGCTGTCAACCTGCAAGATAGCGCGGCTTACTAACCTGCCTCCTACGAGCGTTTATTACCGCGTGAAAAAACTTGAGTCCAGTGGCGTGATAAGGCGGTATTCGGCGGTATTGGATGAGGCAAAAATGGGATTGGGCTTGAGCGCGCATGTTTTCGTGAAAATAAACGCGAAAGAACTGCGGGAACAAGGCGCTTCGTTCGACCAGTTTTTGCTAGACCTCTATTCCCTTCCCGGCGTTCAGGAAATGCATTATGTTACCGGCCGTTATGACGTCGTGCTTAAAGTGGCTTTCAAGGACATGCAGGAACTCAACGACTTGCTGGTAGACCGCCTGAAAAGAACTGCGGGCATTGAAAGCACTGAAACCACGCTGACTCTAAAGAAAGTAACGAACGCGGAAGAAATTTCGCTTAGACAATAGCTTTGCTTCTTTTCAAAAAGTTCACAAAACGAATTTAAACAACTGCTCTGTATGAGATTGCATTAGAGGTGGT
>JACCLL010000063.1 GCA_013425325.1 Microcaldota archaeon
CAGGTGATTTACGAATGGCTAAAAGTTCTGCAAACGAAAGCAACCTCCTCGGAGCGATTGCTTACTTGCTGGGAATAATAACGGGACTGATTCTGTACTTGATGAAGCCCGAAGACAAGTACGTCAAGTACCACGCAATGCAGTCGATGCTGCTCACGATCGCGATCATAATAATCGAAGTAGTGTGGGGCGTAATCGCAGGCGTGCTGACTCTCGGAACCCTTGGGCTTGGCCTGTTGATAGTAGCGCCGCTTACGATGCTACTCGGACTCGTTTTCTTCGTCCTCTGGCTGTACTGCATGTGGCAGGCGTTCAACGGCAAAAAGTTCAAGCTGCCGGTAATCGGCGAGTACGCGGAACAATACGCGAAGTAAAACGTTCGGGCGGTTTTCCGCCCCTTCTCCTTTTTTTCAAGCAGCCTAATTTAAGAGCCGTCACTCAAAAAAAGTAGTCATGCCCCCGTCTCCTACCACGAAAAGACTCCTGCTCGAACGGCTCAGGAAAAAAAGCGCAGTGCTCGCGGAAATTCTCGGGCAGTACCAAAAAGACTACTGGCCGGCCGTAGACCGCGCCGACGACGTCCTACGAAAAGCCCTCGAAAAGCGGCGAGACAAACCGGCTTTTTTGAACCCCGTGCTCGCGGAAAGAACCGAAGAAAACCTCGCCGAACCTACTGCCTCGGCGCTCGCGCTCCTGCTGCAAACCGCCGCAACGAACGAAAAAGCGGGCAAGCTATGCGGCAGCCGCTCACTGATTTACGTAAAACGCCACAAAGGAGACGCGGCCGACCTGGCGGGAGCAATGAGCCACGCAATCGACGCCGACCGGTTAAACTCCGAGAACATGGACAACGTCGCGCCGCTGATGCAACGGGCTTGCGCGGCACTGGAGAAAACGCGGCCGGGCGCGTTCAGCGAATCGCTGAAGCCGCTGGCCAATCACTTAAACCAAAAGGAGTTCAGGCACTTGCTGTCGTTGGTCGTGAAGCGAGACAAGAAAGGCTTGCCTGCGCACGAGGTTTTCGACACGCTGAAGAAAATGACTCCCGTAAAGCAGAGCAAGTGGATAAGCAAAGAAGCGCTTAAGGACGGGCTACGTTAACTGCTCCGACGCCCGCTTTTTTCTTCACCCGACCATGACTGCAGCGCCGGCGCAAGCGATAAGTACTCCAATTATTTTTCGTCCCCAGTGCCTGCGCTCGCCCAAGAAAACTATCCCGCCTACTACGGCAACAAGGGACGAAAGCTCTACCACCGGCGCAACAATGCTGACCGGGCCAGTCTGATAGGCGGCAATCTGCATCCAGTAATACGCCGCGCCCAGCAACGCCGTCAACGCGACGATTGCAAGCTGCGGCTTTATGCTGCGAAGCTCCAAGTGCTTCGGCATGGCCAGCCAAATCCACGCGGCAGGCAGTGCAAACTGGAGAAAACTGTAGGCAGCTGAACTGAAGGAAGGCGACGCCGCCTTGTCGACCACGTACGCCGCGGCAGTAAGGAACGCAACTACGAGCGCAAGCTGGACCCCTTTTTCGCCGAAGCTGCCGAGCGGCTTTTCCTTCCAAGTGGCAACAACTACTCCCGCAAACACGACGAGCGCTCCCAAGAGCTTGTTGGCCGAAACCGCTTCGCCAACTGAAACCGCGAAAAGCACGATTAAAATTATTCTCAAGCGCGTTACCGGCGTGCGCAAGGAAACCTCGGCGTAGTGATAGGACTTGAAGGCAATTACCGCAATCGCCGCCCACAAAACCGAAGCAACCAGCGCAAGCGCCCACGGAAGCGGCTCGGAAGGCAGCTGCCCTCCCGCGAGAAACGGCAGAAAGAGAACCGCGCCAATGAGCTGAAAGGCGAGCGCAAACGTCCACCACTCCTTGTGGCGCAGCATTACGACGCGGTTCAACAAAGTGTTGGCGCCGCTGAGTAGAGCAGCAGCCAACGCAAGAAAGAGCCAGAACTCCAACGTCTCACGGGTACGCGCGGTTTATGACGCGCGGGAAGGGAATCGTGTCGCGAATGTGTTCCAGCTTGCAAATCCAGCGAACCAGGCGCTCGACTCCCATTCCGAATCCGCTGTGGGGAACCGAGCCAAAGCGACGCAAGTCGAGGTACCACTCGAAGGCCTTAGTGTCCTGGCCGTTCGCCCGCAAGCGCGTAATGAGCGCTTCGTTGTTGTCCTCGCGTTGCGACGCGCCGATGATTTCGCCGAAGCCCTCCGGCGCAAGCAAGTCGTTGCACAACGCCAGCCGTTCGTCGTCCGGGTCTTGCTTCATGTAAAAAGCTTTGATGTGCTTCGGAAAGTGAGTTACGAACAACGGCTTCTTCAACTCGGCGGTCAACACTTTTTCCTCGTCCGCGCCGAAGTCGTCTCCCCACTCTACCTGCATTCCCTTCTTGCGCAGCGCTTCAATCGCTTCGTCGTAGCGCATGCGGTGGAAAGGCGGCTTTACTGCCTCGATGTCTTTTGGTTCGCGGCCCAGGAACTTGAGTTCCTTCGCCCTTTCCTTCGCGACTTTGTGGCAGATGAACGAAACCATTTCCTCCTCGAAGGCAACGAGTTGCTCGTGGTTCATGTGCGCTTCCTCGCCCTCGACGTGCCAGTACTCCGCCAAGTGCCGCAGCGTGCGGCTTTTTTCGGCGCGGAAGGAAGGAGTGATCGCGTATACTTTCTCGAGGCTGAAAATAATGGCTTCCAGGTAAAGCTGCGCGCTTTGGCTCAGGAACGCTTTTTTGCCGAAGTAGTTGAACGAAAATAACGTCGAGCCGCCCTCGCAGGCGCCGCTCACGATAATCGGCGGAGTGGTTTCCCAATAGCCTTTCTTCTTGAAGAACTCCCGGCAGCCCTCGAGGACAGTTGCCTTTACTTTCATTACTGCGGTGAGTTCGCGCGAGCGAATCGCCAGGTGCCGTATGTCGAGAAGCCATTCCTCGGAATTGTCTTTAGCGATCGGAAAAACTTCGGCCGCGTTGATTGCAGTAAAGTCGGTTGCCTGAAGTTCGAATCCCTCCGGCGCGCGCTTGTCTTCCACGACAACGCCCTTGGCTATTGCAGAGGATTCGATGCGCGTGCACGCCTCCGCTTCCTTCCAGGCTTTCTCGGAAACGCGGTCTTTTTTCACCGCGACTTGGATTATTCCGGTCGAGTCCCTGAAAACGAGGAAAAGCATGCCCCCGCCCGTGCGCGCGCGGTAGACCCAGCCGCGGATTGACACTTCCGCGCCGACTTTCTTTTTGTCGAGCACTTCTTCTATCGGCAGGTATTCCGTCATTTTTGAAACCAACTCAGTCGCAATTCTTTTTTGGAACAGTAAGTTCCAGCACGCCGTTCTTGAAAACCGCTTTGGCGCCGCTTGGGTCTACTGGCGCAGGAAAGTCGACGTACCGCGTGACTGGCTGGACGTAGTTCTGGCGCACGAACTCCGGCTGAAAGCCTTCCTTCCTCGGGTTTTTGTCCAAAGTCACGTTGAGCCCGCCCTCCATGACCTTCAGTTTGAGGTGCTCCTTCTTGACGCCAGGCGCGTGAACTATTACGACCACTTCCCGCGCGTTTTCAAAAGCATCCACTTCCGGCACCTCGGCGCAGATTCTCTCGTGGAGAATGCGCTTGTACTTGAGGGGAAGCACTTCCTCCGAAACGCGGTCGAAAGGCATTGCAAGACCCCATTTTTTCCTTAAGTCAGGGAACGAAACCATACGCAACTAATTCTGCGGAGGCGGGAATAAAAACCGTTTCCCGCACTAACTCATCATGGCGAAAGTAGACCTCCTGTTCCGACACGAGTCCTTCAGGCCCGGACAGCAGCGGATAGTCACGGACTTGTGGCACGCGGTCAAGGAAGGAAAACACTTTTTGTTCAACGCCCCGACGGGCTGCGGCAAAACCGATTCGTCTCTTTCCACTGCGTTGACTTACGCGCTGCAGAACGACTTGGACGTCTTCTTCCTCACTCCGAAGACTTCCCAGCACAAGGTGGCCATCGACGTCGCCGCGGGAATCGCCGAAAAATTCGATTTGCACTTCAAGGCCGTGGACTTCGTCGGCAAGAAAAGCATGTGCTTGAACCAGCAAGTGCGGGAAAGCGGCGACTTCTACCACGCCTGCGGCAGGCGCAGCAAGGCGCGGAAGTGTTCGTTCAAAAACAATTTGCGGAACGGCTTCGAGCTCACGCGAATAATGGGGCACGCCGAACTCCTGGAAGAATGCGACAAAAAAGGAGTTTGCGCGTACGAAGCGGCCGCGCAAGCGGCTTCCCAAGCCCGGTTAGTGGTAGCCGACTACTACCAACTGTTCGCGCCCCCGATTTCACAGGCGTTCCTGCGCAAGACCGGAAAAGACGTTTCCAAAAGCATTGTCATAATCGACGAAGCCCACAACCTGCCCCAGCGAATGCGCGACTACCTGGGCGGAAGCGTCAACGAAGCGACTTTCGCCAAGGCACACCGCGAAAGCCAGTTGTTCGAACCCGAACTCGCGCGCGAACTCAGTTTTCTGCAAAAGAAGTTCGTCCAGTTCCAAGCCGTAAAACTCGAGTCGCTTGATGCTGACGAAACTACTGCGCCAGACGGCGAAAAGCCTTCCGAAAAACGAGAGCACAGGATAGACAAAAGCGAGTTCGTCGAACTCGTGGGCGGCGAAGCAGCCGCACTGAGAATAGCCGAAGAACTGGAAAAGTGCGGCGAACAGTACGTCGCAAAAGAGGAGAAGCAACGCAGTTCCTGCCTCCGTTTGTCCTCGTTTATCATGCGCTGGCTCGAAGCAGGAACCGAGTACTGCCGCGTCGTCTCGCAAGAAGGGCTGGATTGCAAATGCTTGGATGCAACCGGCGTAACCGGCGTCGTCGACCAAGCGCGTTCCTGCATTGCAATGAGCGGAACCCTGCTTCCGCTGGAAATGTACCGCGACTTGATCGGCCTCGACCGCGAGAGAACGATACTGAAAGAATACGCGCCGCAATTTCCGCCGGAAAACCGGTTGAACGTAGTAGTAGACTCGGTAAGCACGCGCTACCCGCGGCGCACAAAAGAAGAGTACGAAAAAATTGCGGCAGTACTGCAGCAAGTGCACGACGCGCTGGAAGGAAAAAGGCTGGCGGTGTTCTTTCCCTCTTACAAGGTAATGAACAACGTGCTGGCGCAACTGCACTTGCCCAACGCCTTCATTCAAAGAGAGTCCATGAACGCGCGCGAAACCGCTGAACTTATTTCAGCGTTCAAGAAAACGCGCGGAACCCTCTGCGGAGTAATGGGCGGGTCTCTCGCCGAAGGAATCGACTACTCGGAAAAGGAAATCGTTTGCGCGTGCCTGGTTGGAATTCCGTTGCAGGAAATGAGTCTGGAAGTCCAGTCGCTCGTAGACTACTACGACAAAAAATTCGGGCGAGGCTGGGAATACGGCTACATCTACCCCGC
>JACCLL010000070.1 GCA_013425325.1 Microcaldota archaeon
GAAGGAAAGAAACCCATTGACAGCGGTTCGAAGAACCTTTTGGCTCGCTTCCAAAAAGGTCCGAAAATCCGCTCGGGGCTACTGTTCAAACAAAGGTGATTTTTTGGGAAGAGTCAAGGGAACTCACTTGAAGAGAATGGCGAAAGAACTCGTGACGAAACACGCTAAACTTTTTTCCGACGACTACGAGAAAAACAAGCTCAAAATCAACGAGCTCAAGATCGTCGGCGGAAGCAAGACCGAACGCAACAAGCTCGCAGGCGAAGTCAGCGTGTTAATGCGCCGCGCCCGCAAGGCAAAGGAAGCCGAAGAAAAAGCGGCTTAAGCCTTCTTTTTTCTCGACAAAAGCAGCGCAGCCGCGGCAGCCGAAAACAACGCAATCAACCAATGCGTTTCGGGAACGGCCGGCGGAATATTGCTCGTCGCCTGTACGACGATAGTCAAGTTCTTGTAATTGTCGCTCAGGTTAGAGTCCGCGCTGTCAACGTACGCAGAGGCGAGAATGTAAGTGTCGTTCGAGGTTGCAGTGATGTTCCCACAGGAAATGTCAACTATTGAGAAAGCGCCGACATTCACGTTTCCGCACGAGAATTCCGCGGTTGCATTGGCGTGCGTTATGTTCAGGTAAACCGGCGCGGCAACGGCCGGCGTGTCTCCCGCGTTCTTTACGTACAGAATGAAGTCCACTTCCTCGTTTTCCTGCACGGCCATCCGGTCGGGCGAAGACCTTACTACGTATAACTCGAGTTCGGCAGCGCCCAGCGCTGGAACGACCAAAAACGTTAGAACTAACAGAAAAGCAAACAGAAGCGCTTTCATTTGAGTTTTCGCCGCACAACTTACGCAAAGCGTTTTTATATTCTTTGGCTGTCAGTCTTGCAGCGGTGGGAAAACTTGATTCTGACGTTCACTGACTTTGAAGAGTTCCTTAAGGAAGCCCGCTCAATGGGCGTAGTCGAAGACTTGCGCCAGCTGACCTCCCTCGACGTGATTTTCTTCGAAAAACACAAGAATTACATGATGCTTAACCTCCGCGACTACGACGAAGAAGAACCAAACAACATTCTCATCCTCTCGCGCGACAAGAACATAGTCTACACCCGGAAACAGATTCCGAAAAACGAGTTTCGCATGTTCAGCCTGACGATGCAGAAGCCATACGGCGAAAGCACTGCACTTGCGCTCATAATGTTCAAGAAAGGGCTGCAGAGCTACTTCACCCGCTTCGACAAAATCCATTCGGAAATTTCCGCGCTGGAAGACCACTTCGACCTGGAAAAAATCAGCGAGACAAGCAACAGAATGCGGAAGCTGATCGACAAAGTCGACGACTTCATGAACGTCTTGATAGGAGTCGAAGAACGCCGCGTACGCGAAGTCAACACGTCCTACGCCGGCTATGACTACCACGTGCTTACCGCAACCGCGACTCACTTGCTTGACCGCTGCCGGAACACCTCGAACCGAGTGAAAGACCTTCGAAGCGAGTACGAGATGAAGAGTTCTCAGGAACTCAACAAGCGCATCGAGTACTTGACTGACGTCATGAAAAAACTCACTGCACTCACGCTTATTCTTATGATTCCCAACATCATCGCCAGCCACTACGGCATGAACTTCAAGTACATGCCCGAACTCCTTGATCCCTTTGGCTACCCGTTGACGATACTCGCAAGCGTGCTCGCCGTAGTCGTTGCAATAATCATTTTCAAGAAAAAGAACTGGCTGTAAAACACTATTTTTTCAGCAATCTCTTCAAAACCGCTTCCGCCTCGCCTTCAGCCAGCAGCGAAAACAGTTCCTCGTCGCCAGCGAATGGACTCGCCCTTGCTTCCAGCCTTTCGCGTAGGAGGGAAACGCCGGCGTCGCGCAACGACGCTTGCTCTCCCCGCGCCTTGCGCAGGGCCTCGATTTTTTCCTTCAACTCGGCGCCCTCGAATTCTTTTTCGATGAACAACTGCATTTGGTCCGCGAACTCTGCTTCCAAGCCGCGGAAGTCAAGCGCCGACGCCGATACCCCTTTTGCCAGTGTCCCAGCAAGCTTCAAGCGCACGAGCGGCTGTCTGCCCGCGTGCGCCGCAGCAATTTCCTTCAGCTTCGCCCTGCAAGAAGCTTCGACGTCCGCAGAACCAGCTTCTTTGAAAGTCAGTTCTTCGTACACGAAGGGCCTTGTGCGAATGGGTTTGAACACGAGTTGCCTTGACGCAGTGTCGTACAAGTAATAGCCTTTCGGCGCCATTTCCTTCGGCTTCATTTGCGTGATTACCGTGCTGCCGGGGAGGATTATGTGCTTTCCGGATTCAGTGAATTCCTGGGCCCAGTGAATGTGGCCGTCTACATACAAGTCGAAGCCCTTCGGCAAGTCCGCGGCGCCAATGCACTCGGTTGCGGCCGGAATGAGTTCCTTCAGAGTCTGGTGAAACACGAAAATGTTTACGGCGCCTTCGACTGGCTTGAAGTCCATCGCGTCCATGGCGCGCTTGACGAACTCGTCAGGCATTCCACCCATGCCCTGAATAGCCACTTTTTCGCCGTCTTTCTCGATTAGCGCCGTCGCGGCGTGCACGTTGAGCACCAAGCCCGCGGAGTGAAGTATTTGAATGACGTTGACGAGTCCCTTGGTTCGGCGCTCGTGCGTGCCGTAAATCGCTATTATCGGAACGCTTTGCACCGACTCTTCGCCGTCCTGCAGCAAACGCACTTTCACGCCGGAAGAAACGGCTTTTTCCTGCATTTTTGCCTTGTGTTCGCTCAACAGTTTTATTGCGTCGTGAATCACTTCCTGCCGCGGAACTCTCGAGTCGAACAAGTCGCCTGCCAACACCACTACGTCTGCTTCGTCTCCTGCCTTGCGCAGTGCTTCGGCTGCTTGTGCTAACGCGTCTTCGCCGTAGCCGAAGTGAAAGTCGCTGGCAAAAGCAATTTTCAACACAATACAATCCTCAAACTGGTTTTATGAAACCGCCGTGAAAATCCGCGGCAAGCCGCACGCACTCGGCAACCGCGTTCTGCAGCAACTCCGGTTTTCCGGATGCTCCGCCGACTGCTTCGTGGCCGCCTCCGTTGCCCTTCATTGCTTTTCCAGCCGCCTCCATTATTTTTCCAATGCTCGCGCCGCTGGCATTATGCCTCGACCGGACTCCGGAAAGCCTTCCTTCGCGGTCGTTGAACGCAAACGCGTAGTCGGCAGCCTGCAACAGAGCAAGCGCGCAGTACAACTCCAGCGAATGCGCTTGAGTAACGCCGATCACTATCTTCTCATTTCCTCTTCCGACTTCGTAGAACTTGGCCCGCTGCATTGCCTTGGCAACCGCTATCTTGTACGAAAGGTCCGGCGCAGGGTTGGCGAAGGCCAGTACCTGGTAGTAATCAATTTTTTTCTGCTCCAGCTGCTTCAACAACGAAGCAAACGCCGTGAACGAATGCGAACTGGCCGAGGAAAACAAGGCAGTGTCGGCCGCGATTCCGGCAGCAAGCGCGAGAGCCGTTTTGTCAGAAATTTTCTTGCGGGCCAGGCACAGGAGTTCGTATATGATTTCGCTGCAGCTCGCTCGGTGCGGAAACGAGTGGTGGACCGCGCCCGCGATTTTCTTGGAGTGCAGGTGGTGGTCGATGCAGACTAGCTTCTTTCGCTTCGCAAAGTTCCGGAACGCCTTTCCAAAGCCCGCCAGCAACTCGGCGCTGCTTACGTCAACTAGAACGCAG
>JACCLL010000073.1 GCA_013425325.1 Microcaldota archaeon
CTTGACCGGTGTCACGCCCTCGCGCTAATTGTCGGCAGAGCGAAAATCCCACCTCGCATTGACGCCGTCAGTTCAACCCACCTTCACGCCGCGCCCGACTCCCACCGTCGGGCTCGGCACTCTTTCTTTTTTTTAAAAGAATCAGCGACCGCTCGAACGTCTTTTTGTTTCTTCAGCCAAGCGAAGCATTTCCTTCGCCTGCTTCTCAAACCCCGCTTCACGGTAGTGGCGCGCGGCTTCGTGGAACTCTGCAGTGCGCTCATGCAATTGAGCCGCTTGCTTGTGAAAACCTGCGCGGCCGAGAATCCGGGCGCCTTCTTCCAAGCCGCCCGACCTAATGAAAGAGTCCATCGCAAAATCCGGCTTCCCCTGCTCCACGTAATGCCGGCCGAGCAAAAAATGCAGGTGTTCCTTCACTTGCTCGGGAATGTCCACGCTGTGCAAGACTTTTTGGTAGTACGCCTCGCGCAAGTGAGGCTCCAAGCCATCCGCAAACGCCCGCATTTTTCCCACCTGATACTTCGTCGGCTTTCCTTCAGACGTGCGGTCCAACACGGGCGTTACGGCCTTAGGCACCTCGCCCCCTATACGAATGCCACGCAGTTTCTTGAGCCAATCCGCCATGAAAAAAGCTTTGAACGCGCAAATTAATTAAGTTCCGCTGCGTTCAACGACTCGGAAGGCAGTTTCGTGTACAAAATAGCGGTAATCGGAGGAGGAGGCGTCGGCAAAAGCCTGTTGACCTTCGCGTTCGCAAAGCACTTGCGCAAACGAGGGCTCGACTGCGCTACGGTTAACCTTGACCCGGGCTGCAAGCACCTGAAGTACGCGCCGTGCTTCGACTTACGCGAACACTACTCGCTCGACAAAACCATGAAACAACTAAAGCTCGGGCCCAACGGGGCATTGAAGAAAATCTACGAACAAGCACACGCCGACCACAAGCTCAAGGCAAGCCTGGCAACTGCATTGGACGGCTGCGACTGTGCGTTGCTTGACACGGCCGGTTCAATGGAATTGTTTCTCCTAGAAGACGGCGCCGCTTTCCTGAAAAGCATTGCCGACGCAGTTCTCTTCGTAGTCGACAACCAAGCGGTTTCAAGCGAAGACGACTTCCTCGTGCTCAAAACAATCAGCGCGATTCAAACAATCAAGTACTGCCTGCCGACGCTGACCATAGTAAACAAAGCGGATTTGCTGGAGAAAGCCAAGCGAAAAGAACGCCAAAAACGCCTTGCACTGCCACGCGAAGGCGGACGGGCCGCGGTAGTCGAGCACCTGCGGAGCTTGTTTGAAGAAATCGGGAAAGAAGAACGACTGGTTTTCGTCAGCGCACTAGAGCGCAGCGGCTTGGACGAACTAATGGACGCCGTAAACGAGTTGAAGTGCGAGTGCGGCGACATGCGCTAGCGAATTGGTTCGTATTCTTCGCTGGCTTTGCCGAACAACGCGTAGCGAATGCTGTTGATGACGTGGAACAAGAAGTATTTGATGGTCCCCCATTTTTTGACGCGCCGCATTGAAACCATTACCTGCGCGCGGGTGACGAAAACGAATTTGCCCTCCTTCAAAAGCCGCGCGGCCAAGTCAATATCCTCGCACGTAACCAAGTTTTTGTTGAACCCGCCTACCTTGAAGTAAGCGCTGCGGCGGGCAGAGAAGTTCGAGCCAGGGCCGGAAGGGTGTTTTAACAACGCCATTACCCCCAAGTAGGGGACGAACAACATTTTGCTCACTAAATTGTGGAAAAACGATCCGTCGGAAGGAAGAACCGGCCCCTGGGCGCCGGCGACTCGCGCGTCCCCGTAAGCAGAAACGAGCGTACGCAGCCACGCCGGCGGCGCCTGGATGTCGGCGTCCGTAAAAACCAGTACTCCGGCTCGCTTGCTTGCAACGAGAGCTCCTTCGTGCCGCACTGCGCCCACGTGGAAAGGCGGCACTTTCGACGCGTTGACTACCTTGGCGCCGTGCGCCCTAGCGATTTTGACGGTGGCGTCCGTGCTCTTGTTGTCCACAACAATTATTTCAAACTTGTTTCGCGGATAGTCCTGCTGTAGAATAGAGTCAATCGCCGCGCCAAGATACTTTTCCTCGTCGTACGCTGGGATTATGACCGAAATGAACGGAAGGTTTGAATCGGGTTGCTTCAAGTCAAAAAACTCCTTGGTTGCTGCTCGAAAGTAGCTTAAAAAGAACGCAAATAATAAGGTTTTCTGAAATACGGTTCAACCAGAGGTGCTTCAATGCCCTTGCGAGAAAGCGAAAAAGCAGTCATAGTGCACGGTACTTCGCATCCCGAGCTTGCGAAACAACTGTCGAAACTTTCGGGAATGCGGACCATCAAGGTACACACCACCCAATTCGCAAACAAGGAAATAGGCTTGGTGGACCCAGAAGGCAAGGGAGTCGCAATAGAAGGCAGCGTGCGCAGAAAACACGTTTTCCTCGTGCAGTCTCCCTCGGGAAAAAAACTCAACGACAACCTCATGGAAACGTTCATCATAGCCAGCGCGCTCAGAAGACACGGCGCAAGCGAAGTAACGCTCGTAATGCCCCACTTTCCTTATGCCCGCCAAGAACGCATCAGCGTAGACCGAGGCCCGGTGTCAGCCAAGCTCTTGGTCGACTTGCTGCACGCCTCAGGAATCCATAACATGCTGGCGCTGGACCTTCACGCTAAAGCAATACAGGGATTCACGCCCGAAAGCTTCGAAAACATTTCCGCGCTAAGCCTGATTCGTAAGAACATACGAAAAACGTTCAGCAAAACAATGCCGAACGCTGTTTTCGTTGCGACGGACGCGGGCAGCGCGGAACGAAACAGGAAAATGGCGCACGCCTTCGGAACGCCGTACGGCTTGTTCGAAAAAACCCGAACGGCACCAAACCAAGCCGAAGTAACGGGATACGTCGGCCCGGAACTCAAAGGAAAGCACGTCGTAATACTTGAAGACATGATAGACACCGGCGGAACGCTGTTGAAAACGGCCGAGAAATTAGTGAAGGAAATGGGGGCAAAAAGCGTAACCGTCTACGCGACGCACGGCGTGTTCTCGCCAGACAAGAAAACCGGTGAGAGAGCGCAAGACAAGATAAACAAGTGCCCCTACCTCAAAAGAGTCGTAGTCACCGACTCGCTTCCAGTGCAAAATGAAGGCAAAATAAGCGTGATACCCATCGCGCCGTTGATGGCCAAGATTCTGTTGGCGCACCACCGAGGCAGCTCGATAAGCGAAATCATGCGCCTGGCCGCCTAGAAACTCGAGCAATCGCGACAGTTCATTCGTTGAGCTTTACTTCAACTAGCTTAGAGCCTTCCTTCGTCATCGCAACTCCCACAAGCGTGTCGGCGTCGCGGTAGACGTTCTGGTTGTGCGAAACCACTAGGAACTGCGATTCCGCACTCAATTGCTTCAGCAACTGCGCCAGCTTGCGCGAGTTCTCGTGGTCCAACGCCGCGTCCGCCTCGTCCAGAATGTAGATTGAAGACGGGTTGTGGGACTGGATTGCGAAAATAAACATCAGCGCGACGAGGGATTTTTCTCCTCCGCTCATCAGCTCGAGGTACTTGACTTCCTTTCCTTCCAGCTTGGCTTCGATTGTAAGGCCTCCTTCGAACGGGTTTTCCTTGTTTTCCAAGTACAGGCTCCCGGTTCCGTGGAAGACTTGCGAGAACAGGCGCTTGAAGTTTTCGTTCACGAAGTTGAACGTCTGCATGAAAGTATTGATTTTCTTGCCCTCTATCTCGTTAATCATTCCAATTACGGCTTCGCGTTCGTCGAACAACTGCTTTACTCTCTGTTTCTGGACAGCGAAGTCAGCGGCGCGCTGGCCGTATTCCTCTACTGCGCGCAGGTTTACTGCGCCGAGGGCGTTGAGTTGTTCTTCAGCCTGTTTTGCTTTCGCGGCCAGCTCGGGCTTGTCGACGGGAGAGAGCTTGCTTGCGTTGGGAACCTCGATTTTCTCGTACTGCGCGTACTCGGCTTTGGCGTTGGCGAGGTTGGTTTCAACTCGGACTTTGTTGACGTTGAACTGGTTGTATTCGTGCTCGAACTTTTCGCGCTCGAACTCGGTTTTTCCCTTGCCGTTTCCCAGCTTCGCTATTTCCTTTTCCAGCGCTTCCTGCTTGTCGTACAATTCTTTCAGTGCGCCGCTGATTGTCTTGAGTTCCGCTTGTTTTTCGCGGATGTCGCTTGTGCTCTTCTTGATGAACGCGTCCGCTTCGGCAATCGTCTTTCTCGCGTCCGCATCCTCCTTCTCGGCCGTCTGGCGCTGGGACTCGAGTGACTTGAACTGCTTTTCGTAAACGTCGTACTGCGTCTGGAGCGCGGCAAGATGGTTCTGCAGCTCGGAGAGTTTTATCCTCAAGTCCGACAAGTGCTTTTCCTTTTCCTTGACTGCAACTCCGTAGTTCTTTTCCTTCTCGAAGTCAATTTTCTCCTTCTGTTCAAGCGAGAAAATGTTGAGTTCAGACAATTTCTTGATGAGTTCCGAACGCTCTTCGTCTCCCTGCACACACTGTTTCTCCAACTCCTTGACTTCCTTCCTGACTTTAGTCAAGAAAGCCGAAACGTTCGACTGCTTTTCGGCATTGCGCTTTTCTTCCTCCTCGACCGCCCTGGCCTCGATTTCGATTGCCTTGAGCTTGAGTTCCGCCTGCGCGTGCGCCTTGCGGCCGGCAGCAACTTTCTCGTGCAGTTCGTCCAGTTCTTGGAGAACGGCCTTGTGCGCGGCTTCCGCGTTCTTGAGCCGCTTGTCGCACTCGTCGAGTTCGGCCTTCAGCTTCAAGGCGTTTATTTTCTCGGAAGCGCTTCCGCCCGACAACAATCCCGAAGACTCTGCCAAGTCGCCTTCCATTGTCACGAAACGAATCTTGCCGACGAGCTGCTCCGCGGGAGCAAGGGCTTTCATGAGAACCGTGTTGCCGAAGGCGTACTGAAACGCTTTCGCGTACTTTTCGTCGTATTCTACGAAG
>JACCLL010000075.1 GCA_013425325.1 Microcaldota archaeon
ACGCAAGCGACTGCGGCGAAGATCAAAACAGAGTGGAAGAACAGGTAGTACGGCGCATACGGCGCCAAGTGAAAGTATTGAACGGCAACGCGCAAGTCGAAGCCGGCGGCGATTACTGCAACGGCGCCTGACGCAATTCCGGCCAAGTCGGGAATAAACGCACCGACTGCGGCGAGCCAAGCCAACTTGTTTTTTCTTGCGAAAAACCACGCCCAGAAGACGTGGGAGAAAGTGTCCACGCAAAGCCGAGCACCGCACTAAATAAATAGTTTGGGCGCGACGACTTACTCCATGGAAAACAGCCGCGAGTTCATTGGATTAACTGGAACCTTGGGCTCGGGAAAAGGCACCGTCTTGGAAATAATCAAAAAACAATTCGGAGAAAACGTTGTTTCCTACGGCACTGGCGACTTCGTGCGCGAAGAAGTTACGCGACGTGGACTGACACAAGACCGGCCAAATCAACAAAAAGTTGCGAACGAAATGCGGGCAACCCGCGGCACGGGCGTGCTTGCTGAAAAAGCGCTTGAAAAAGCAGCTTTACTTCCTCCTTCGATTAAACTAGTTCTAGTAGACGGAATACGCAATCCAGGCGAAGTGCAAGTGCTGCGCAACGCCATTGGCAAAAACTTTGTCCTCTGGGCAATCGACGCGCCAATCGAGGTCCGCTACGAGCGAATAAGAAAACGGGCTCGGGAAGGCGAGCACCTGCTTTCTTTCGAAGAGTTCAAGGCAAGCGAAGAGAAAGAGAAGAAAGCATCGGACGCGGCAGCGCAGTCGATTCCCGCGTGCATGGCGCTCGCTGACGGCTTGATAGAGAACAACGGCCCGCTGGAAGAACTCGAGAAAAAAGTGAAGGCACTACTAAAGAGCTAGTTCTTCTTGCGTTTTGAACGCAGCAGCATATACAAGTGCTTTGCCGTTTCCGGCACGCGCACGCGGCTTACCCAACTGAGATCAGGCAACACTCCATTCTCGTCACGCACTACGTTTACGGCAGAACCGTCGTTGACGGGCTTTAGGAAGCCGTCGACCCTCTTGCCGTTAACGTAAGCAGCAACAGGATAGGTTCCGAAAGCGATTCCCAACTGCGCAAACGCTGCGTCCGCTAACGTCGCGTTCGAAGGCAGGAACTTCCTTTCCCCGCCGCCGAAATTCACTTCAAGCAGGGACTGTTTCGCGCGCGAAACAGGCGGCGCATTTATTTTTTGCGCGAAGGCGTTCAACGCGTCCACTACCTTTTTCGGAACGGCGTGGCCTTTGTACATCCAAGTGGCTGCGTCTCCCCGCTCTGCGCGTTCGTGCATTTCCCTCGTCCTGATCTGAAGTTCGATCAGCCTCGTACCCGGTTTCTTGAGAGTCAAGTCGCCGTGCCAAGCGCGGTATTCTCCCATTTGAACCTGCTTGTCGCCTGTGCGCAGGTAAAGCGACTTTGGCGTTCTAATGTAATCCTTGTACAGCTTCAGGTTTGCGACTGCAGAGTGTGCGGTTATCGCCTGCGATAGACTGTAACAATCGGCTTCGGTTGCCGGCTTGAGTACGCTTGGATCGCGCGAGTTCACCGGCCGGCCGTATATGATTACGCGCATCGCCCCCAAATCATGCATGCCAAAAATACCTTGTCTGGCACGCGGGTCGCCTTTTCGAATGTCTTCAAAGTGCTTTCTATCTATGCTGTGCTCTTCTTTTACGCGCGACTCTACGCGGCCCACCAGGCCAAGCTGCTTGAGAGAATCTTCCACCGCCGCTCTGCCTTCGGCAAAACTGGCGTTTAGAGTGGGAACATGCCGTTTTACGTTGTCGTGGATTTCACGCCAACGGGGGTAGTTGAAGACCTGGAAAGAGCTTTCTTCAAGCGACTCCTTGTATCTTCTGAAACCCAAAATGTCGGCGAGCGGAGCATAGATGTCGCTTGCTACGCGGGCGAGGCGACTGCGTTTTTTCTCGTCGGGAATGTTGCGCAGTTTCGCGTGCGAGAGAGCCAGAATTTCTATCAACGCGGCCCGGCTGTCGGCGCCGGCTATCTTTGAGTAAACGTCCGCCGCAGGCGCGTCGGAAAGAACTGTCGCGCGGATTTCGCCCGCCTGCTGCACGAGGGGCCTGACGGAAGCGGGAACGAAGTTGAGTTTGTTTACCGGAATGCCATAGTACAACGCGGCGACAATCGCTTCCTTGTGCTCGGGCGCCAGTTCCCCCGCCGAAATCGACTCGCGGATTGACTTTGCTATGTCTAAGTTCCTTTCGGTGGCCGGAATGCCCGCAAGAGTGCGTTCTCCTTCGAGAACGGGGGTGACGCGCGTGAATTCCTTCGCGAACCATTCTTCCTTCATCCAAGGCTCGTCAAGCATGCGCTGAAGCCGCATTCTTTCCTCGCGAGTTCGCGCCACAATAAACCCCGAAAGTATTTGCTGCGCTGGCTATATAAAAAGTTCCAAGTGCTTTTCTCACGCCTGCTTTTCCCGCGCCGCCTTCAACAGCACGCGCTGTTCCGCGCTCGCTACTATCCGCCGCGTCTGGTCTATCACGTCGGGGTTGACGCTTATGCTGTCGATTCCGTATTCAACGAGTTTTTCCGCGAATTCCCTGTAGACGGACGGCGCTTGGCCGCAAATCGACACTTTGACGCCGTACTTGTGGCACGCTTCAATCACGTGCTTTACCGAACGCAGAACTGCGGGGTCGCGTTCGTCAAAGTCTTCCGCCACAACGGGGTTGTCGCGGTCGACTCCCAGCGTAAGCTGCGTCAAGTCATTCGAACCAATGCTGAAGAAATCAGCTCCGGCTTTGCAGAATTCCTCGGCTAGAATGACGGTCGAGGGAACTTCGCACATTATTCCCAGCTTGAAGTCCCTGCTCCTGTGCAAGCCCGCTTCTTCGACCAGTTCCTTGCA
>JACCLL010000080.1 GCA_013425325.1 Microcaldota archaeon
GCGGGGCGGGAATGTGCTTCAACTGCTCGCCGTTAGTAAAACCCGAGGCGGACGCAATGGTTTACACCTGCCCCAAGTGCGGCGAGGAAGTAACCGTCAGAAAAAAGCAGCCCTAGTTTTCTACGCCGGCCAAACGCAGACTCTCAGTTGGTAGCCGAGGGGATTGATTACGCCCGTTGGCCTGCCTGCTCCCACCGGGTTTGCGTACGGCTCTAGCGCAGCAGGGTCGTCGTATGCCGCGTCGTCTTTTCCCGGAGGCTGTACCCTGAACGGCGTTGACACCGCCAAAAGAGAAGTTGCATTTATGCGTGGGTCGTCGCAGCCATGAATGTCTCCTGTGTTTGCGATGTAGCCCGCATCACCAGTTATCGTCGAAGAATCGGTTATCCAAGGGCGAGGATACGTTTTTTTAGCAACATCCATTCGATAAGAGTCTCCAGCTTCTTCTTGAAATTGTTGGAGTGGCTTATACTTGTTGGGAGTAAGTACTTCAACGAAGTAATTGTAGCCCGCTTGGCGGAAGGGCTTCATTACTTCGCGGAACAAACACCTCAACGCGGTTTTGCCGGGCGCTTCGGCGCCTTGCGTGCCGAACTTGTCGTCGAGTCTTCCGTCAACCAAGTCTTTTTTCACGACGTCGCCGACGCTGACCTGCCACGACGCGAGTTGCGAGCAGTTCATGTCCTCTCCGTATACTCCTGTTTCGTTTTGGCAGTCTCCTTTAGTGCAGTCTCCGGCGTTGGAATCCGCTTGCGCTAGGGTGCTGGCGTCAATTAAGTAAATTGATTTCATTACGCTCTGCATGTAGTTCAGCGTGTGCGAACTGCGGATTACGTTGTCCTGCGCGATGCCGTAGGTGTTCAGGAAAGTGAACACCATTGCCATCGAGAAGCTTACCAGCATGAGGAACATTATGCCGTCGAAAATCGCGGCCTGTCCCCTCATTTTTGCCATACTATCACGTTGATTACCCCCAGTCCGAGGGTGGCCGAGTTTTCTTCAGGGCAGTTGACTGCAATTGGGTAGTTGAGGACAACCGCGTCCTTGACTTCGTCAGCAATTGCCGTGCCGACGTCGGGCGTCATGCTCGGCGTGGAGTTTATCAAAGGGCTTTTGAAAGCCGCGTTCGTGCACAGTCCCGCGTTGCCGGAGTAATTGGAGTAAAACGGGTTTTTGTTGAACAAGTCGATTTTGCTGCAGTGCCGCTTAAAGACAATCGCGAAATTGGTTCCCGCGTGCGACGCGTAGGGCTTGAAGCTCTTGTCGCACAAGTCTCGAAAGTCTTGTGTGGAGAGGGTTCCTTTTTCGGTTGCCATGTACGACAACTCGAGCGCAGTCTTGCGCAAGTGCAGGTCCGCGTTGCGCGCGTTGTAAGCGCCGTTGGCGTAAACAATTGTTCCCATGAAAATCACTATTCCGAGCACTATTGGGAAAATGCTGGGAATGTCGTCGCCCAGCGGGCCAATGAAACCGCGTTTCTTCATTCAATCACGAGCAATCCGGACTTGTTCGCGTCTGCATCCAGCTCCAGCCACAGCAGTTGTCCACGGCGCTGAAGTTCATGCAAGTGCGCGGGTCATCGTTCCTGCAGTCTTCAATCCACAGCCTGGTCTTTAACCCGACGTACTTGGGCTTGCACTTCATCACTGTCAAGAACTGGCTTCTTGCGCCGGTGCGCCTCGAAGGCTCGAGTGTCAACGCGGTTCCTAGAGCGGTTTCATTGAGCTCTTCTCCCGCCGCCGGTAATAGGGTAAGCGCGTCCAACTGGCTGTCGTCGTAGTAAACCGGCACGGTAATCCTGCACTCGCTTGTTCCAATGGGCTTTACTTCCACCAGAATGTAACCCGTTTCGCCGGCGCGGGCCGGCGGCTTGTTAGTCAACGTAATTTCGTAGCGAGAGTACTCTTCCTTTCCTATTGCCAGGCTTCCCGTCAGCGGAAAGATTTTTCGCTCGTCTTCAACCGGCGAAGTAATGACTTGCGCGACTTGAGAAGCAATCGATGACGCCATTGAAGCGGACTGGGTCATACACAACTGCGCTTTTTCCCGGTTGCTTAATCCGAGCATGATGGCGGCAAGCGAGACTATGAAGAAAATCATTGCGAATCGAGTCAGCATGGACAACTCGATTTGGCCGCGCTTCAATTCAGTCCCCTCCGCTGCTTTGCCGCGGGTCGTAGGCGCAGATTTTGATGACGGGCTGCGATTCCAAGCCGCCTGTCGGCGCTTCCTTGCTTATTCGGATGTTCCAAATGCGTGACTTGCTTTGGCCGAGCGTTTCGTAAGCGGGGTCTCCTTCTCCGTGGTAGACGCCGCCGCACATGAACCCCGGTTCGTCTGCATTGATTTCTTGGCGTCCTTGGTCTTCCCGTGGACAGGGGTCTGTGCTTAACGCGACGCACTGCGGGTTGCTGGTGTCGTAACCAAGCTGCACGGACGCGGGCATGTCCACGCACGTGATTGCATTGAAAAGCGAGTTGTAAGCCTTGCTTTTCTGGTTGTATACTACTGGAATTAATTGCCAGCAGCCTCCTGCCGCGCTGGGGCAGTTCCTGCAGTAAGTGGGGTTTGTGTAGTGCACTATGCGCATTGCCTTGACTTCGATGTCGCCGCACTTTGTCATGTGCATGGTTACTTCGCGGCTCGTCGGCGGGCTTCCAAGCGAAACGTCCAACAGTTTTCCTGCGAAGGAACGCATTTCCGCCCTCAGCTGGTCTTCGCATTGCGCGGATTGCGTGTTGCTCATCACGTAGAACGCGAGGGCCATGCTCATGGCCATGATTATGACTGCCACGAACAACTCGATTGGCGCGCTCACTTGCGCTCGGCGCTGTGCCATGACGACGCTTACGCTGACGCATTATTTAAAACCAGCGCGGCTTACGCCGCGCTCAGAAAAGAAGCTGGCCTAGGAACAACGCGGCTTGCGCGAACTCCTGGGCTTCAGCAGTTGTTTCGGACGCTTGCGCGGCCGCGCGGCGAAGAATGGGTTTCAAGACGGTCACGAGGAGCACTGCTGCGATGACCGTCACTATCAAAAGATAGAGGGGAGTCCATTCCGCGCCACGGCGTTTCAAATGCAACCGCCTTTAATCTAGGTTTTCTTCTACGCATGCGCCGTCGGCGCTTGCCGCGGTTCTGCCGAAAGCAATTCCGTATTTAACGCCGTCCCTTTCAGGGTAGCCGCAGACGACGAAAAAGTAATCCGCTTTCTTGAGGGTAATCGCAGTGTCGGTGATGGTGTCACCGCCGCATAGTCCTGCTGTTTCGGCGTCTTCAGCGCAAATGAACTGTACTTCTCCGGTAAGGATTGTCGTGTCGCGGAGTACGTCGTCTTTCCTGATGCTGTAGCCGTCGGTGGTGACTTTTATTTTGGCTGCGGTTGACGCGCCGGGCTGGCCGGCTTGCGCTTGTACTTTCTGGAGGACGGCTTGCTTGGGGTCGCTTCCGATTCCTCCTCCGAGTCCTCCGAGGATGTTCATCAAAACTCCGAGGATTGCGAGCGCTACGATGACGCTGATTACCAGCATCATGGTTTCGAACGCTTGTCCTCTTCTCTGCCTCATCAAATCAAAGCACCTCTTCAACAAAACGACGCTTTGCGCGTCGATT
>JACCLL010000095.1 GCA_013425325.1 Microcaldota archaeon
GTAAAACGATTGCCGAGCAGCGAGCCCATGCGGACTTTGTCGCCGGCGTTCCACGCGCCGTTTATGCTGATGTCCTTTACTTTAAGCGAAAGAAGCCTCTGCGGCGGAACCGCGAAAGCGCTGCACAACTGGACGGTTATCGCGTTGCGGTCTTTCGTCCCCGCACAATCGAGCCTCTTGCGCGAAATGTGGAGGCAGCCGGCTATTGCGTCTAGAGCCTGCGCCGTGTTCCAGCCCCTCTTCTGCAAGACGAAGTGACAGAACTTTCCGGGCGCGTCGTCTCTGGAAAACTGCTTGCCTACCTCCAGCACCGTTCCGTCTTCGAGGATTTCTTCTACGACGAATTCCTCTGGCTTGAATTCAAACAAAAGTGCGTCCCTCCGCCGCCGCCCACAGTTCCTCCAGCTTCATTCTAACGGAGTCAACCGAGTGCTGGTCCAGGTTTACTTCCAAAACCAAAGGCGTCTTCTTTTCCTTGAGTCTCTGCAAATGCCTCTGGTAGCCCTTGACGTTAGTCGGATCAGGGGTCAAGTGCAGGTCGTCTTCGTGCGTCCTGAACTGAGTGCGGCCCATGTTGCCGTGAAAATGAAGGGCGATGAAGTCAGACTGGTTGCGCGACTCCAGGAAGCCGAGAAGTTCACGGAAAGAAAGCCTTTCGCTGAGCCTACGGTGGCCCGTATCGAAAGTAATTCCGATTGCAGGCGCTTCCGCAAGCAAGGTAGTAAAGTGAGAGAACTCGTAGCCGAGGATTTCAGAATGCTCGTTCGGGTCGCCCATGTTCTCCATTCCCAGCTTCAAGCCTATCCTGCCTTCTTCAACTGCTTGTGAAACCTGTTTATGAAATTCCGCGCCTTCAGCCAAACCGCGCGCGACGTCGGTGAAAACCAAGTCGGCCAAGCGCACGAACGGCGGGTGAAACGTTGCTTCACGGCGGAAGCCGTTGTCTTCGACTATTTTCGAAAACAATTCAAAGCGGTTCATCATGCGCGGCCAGTGCTCCCTCCTCGCGGCGGTCAACAGCGCTCCGAAGTCGCCGTCGGGCAGGTGAAACTGAATTTTCACTCCAGCCGAGTCGGCGGCCTCCGCGAGTTTGGAAATGTTTTCCTCGTCAGCAAAATACTTGCTTCCGTCAAAAGAATACAGTCTCTTTTCCGGCTCGAACTTGTGCGGCTTTACTTCGACGAGGTTTACCGGAAGCATTTCTATTACGCCGAAGTCGCCGAAGCTCCTGCACTTGACGCCAATCAGTTGCTCTCCCTTGTGCACGGCCATCACTTGTACCTGAGAAACGCGCCCAGTCCCTTGAAAGTGGCATGGAACTGCGAGCCTTCGGCAGTATTCTGTGAAACCATTTCAATGGGAAGCGCCTGCGCTTCGGCGGCTGAAACGATTTCGCCCGCTATGTCCGACTCGCTTTCGACAACCGGCTTGCCTCCGCAAGAACACTCTTCCTCAGGAGGCTTGTCCGCGATTCTCGTGAAAGTCTTGCCGCAGGCGTGGCACTTCATTCTGAATTCTCGGAGCGCCAGTCCCTCGGAAACCAGGAGAGTCTCGACTTTCTTTGCGGCGATTGCGGCGCGAATGTCGTCCAAACCGTATACCGCGAGTCCTCCTTTCACTACTTCGCGCATGAAGCGGTCCAACAACTTTTTCTCACGAACCACTTCCTGTTCCGCGATTAGGTCGCCGCTTTTTTCAAGCAGTTCCCGCAACCCATACTCGTCCGTGTATCCAGTGTCGACCGTTCCGAGCACTTGCAGTTGGTAGTTGAACGGCTTCAGACGCAGGAAATCTTCTTTCGCGGGCCCGGGGCCGCCGACGATGACTCCCTTGAATCCCTTGACGTCAACAAACGAATCCATTGCCTCTCCGATGCGCTTGTAATAAACTTCGACCACTTCCTCGTGAATCCTCTGGTAACGTGCAGCCGATTGCCCTCCCTTGTGGACCTTCTGGTGGGCCGTGCTCGTGAGCTTGCGCAGGACTTTGATGTCCTTTCCCTTCAGTAAAGCGATGGTTGATTCCTTGCCGTCCATAACAACGAGCCCGTACGAACCGGTTTGCTCGAGCATTTCCTTCAAGGGCTCGGTGACGAACGTGCTTTCGCAGCGGTAGAACTGCACGTGAAGCGGAGACGGCGGAATTATGTACAACAGGCGCACGTCAGACCTGCCTTCGACTTCGGAAACGTTGCCCGCAAAAATCGCTACCCCGTTTTCAGGCGGCTTTGAAACGGTCTTCAGGAAGGCCAATATTTTCTCGATTGCCGCTTGCACGTTTTTCTGCGTCGACTTGCTCTTTATGTTAGAAGCTTGGCCGTACTCTTCGCGCAGCTTGCCGGCAATGTCGCTAATTGGATACCCGGGGGTAACGTAGACGCTGATGAGTTCGGTCCCGCGTCCCCGGTACTTCTCCAACTCGGCAATCTGTTTCTTGAAGTCATAGACTTCCTTAGAGTCAGCCATAAGCAGGGTTATGAAGAAAGTTGAATAAATAAGGTAAAGGTGAAGGTCAGTTCTTTCGCGAAATGCGTTCTATCCCGCCCATGTACGAACGCAAAACCTTTGGAATGGTCACGCCGCCGGCTTCATCCTGATTGTTTTCAAGAATTGCAACCAGAGCCCGGCTTGTAGCGACCATCGTCGAGTTAAGCGTGTGCACCCACTCTTTTTCTTCCTCGCCTTTCTCGTTCTTTTTTCCCGTGCGGTACTTGATTCCGAGCCGGCAGGCTTGGTAGGAAGTGCAGTTGCTTGCGCTGACTAGTTCGCGGTACTTCTGTTGCGCGGGCATCCACGCCTCCAAATCGTATTTCTTTGCCGCCACGGTTCCGATGTCGCCCGTGCAGATGTTGACTATCCGGTAAGGCAAGTCAAGCGCTTTGAAAAACTCTTCCGCGTTGGCGAGTAGTTCCTCGTGAATTCGCCAGGACTCCTCGGGCTTGCAGAAAACCACTTGCTCGACTTTATTGAACTGATGAACCCGGAATATTCCCTTAGTGTCCTTTCCGTGGGCGCCGGCTTCCTTGCGGTAGCACGGACTTACGCCCGCGTACTTCAGCGGAAGCGAGTCTGCGTCGAGGATTTCGCCGGCGTGCATTGCAACCAGCGGGTGTTCGCTGGTCGCAATCAAGTAAAGGTCTTCGCCTTCGACTTTGTACATTACGTTCTCGAAGTCGGCCAAGTCGGTTACTCCCTCGTAAGGCGCTCTTGCCATCATGTGAGGTGGCTCTACGAGCGCAAAGCCTTTCTTGAAAAGCATTTCCAGCGCCAGGCGCTGTAACGCGTGGTCAAGGAGAACCAACTCGTTTTTCAGGAAGTAGAACCGAGCGCCTGAAATGGTTGCAGCGCGCTCCAAGTCTCCGACGCCCAGTTGGTTCAGCAAGTCGACGTGGCTCTTTGGCTCGTCGCAAGGAATTCTTTTTCCTCCGTACTCGCGGACGACGACGTTTTCGGACTCGTTTTTTCCGACCGGAACGCTTTCGTGCAAAACGTTCGGCAAGCGCATTAAGTAATAGCGGACGCGTTCGGTGATTTTCTCCTGCGTTTCTTCAGCGGCCTTGATTTTCGCCGGAATTGACTGCGCTTCCTTCAGCGCCGCAGACGCGTCTTTCCCTTCTTTCTTCAACAGCTTTACTTTCTCAGTTGCCTTGTTGCGCTCGGCTCGCAACTTCTCGACCTGTTGCAGCAGAGAACGCTGTTCGGCGTCGAGTTCAAGCAGTTCTTCAAGCCACTTGAGTTTCTCGGAGTCTCCCCGCTTTTTCAAGTCAGCGCGCACTAGTTCTGGGTTTTTTCTGACGAAACGAATGTCCAGCAACAAAAACACCTCTTGAAAAAAACAACGGCGGCTAAGCGCACCTAAGCATTTCGCTCCTCGCCTGCTCGATCTGTCCCCTTATCACGTCCTGCTTGTGCTTCAACGGACCGACCAGGGACGAAGAGAACTTTATTACCATAAGGTTTTCGTAAATCGCGTTCATCTTGTCGAAGTAATACTCGGCGTCCTCCTTGTTTCCGCCAGACAACGCCAGTTGCACGGCCCGCCTTAGTTCGCCCACGCAGTCGGCCAAGCCCGAAAGCCACGCGATGGATTCGATTCCGAGTTCTTCGAATGACGGAATTGGTTTGCGGCGCATTATCGCGTCCAAGCACTTTATTTCAGCGTACTCCTGGTAACACTGTTGGGAAACGTTTTCCAGCTCTTCGTCGAGCGAATGTAGTTTCTTTATTTTCGGCTCGATTTCCGCGAGTTTGGCCTCGGCTTCGCCCAATTCGCTTGCGTGAACGGCTTTTATTGCGAGCGCGCAGTCACGAATGATTTGGCGCGTCAACGGAATTATTTGGTCCTGGCGCTTTTCCTTGTCGGATAGAGTCTTGACTATCTTCGCAACCGCCTTCTCAAGGCCTTCTTCTGCGGCTTTTGTTTTTGCCATGCAATAGGTTTGTCAAAGAATCTATTAAAACCCCGTTCTGGGTGCTCGCGCCAGAGAATCCAAAGCGCTGCGGCTAACGCAATTATTTCCAGCGCAATAACGAATGCGGCGCCGTGCGCAAAATCCCAGTAAGACACGGGCCCGACTAACTGCCAGCTGTTCAGCGGCCAGAATGGGCGTATGCCGTCGGTTACGTGGGTGAATGCATCGATGAGCAGGTGCAGGCCCCAGCCGAAAAAGAACGGCCAAGCGACGCGCTTGAATGCAAGAACCACGCAAGCGACTGCGGCGAAGATCAAAACAGAGTGGAAGAACAGGTAGTACGGCGCATACGGCGCCAAGTGAAAGTATTGAACGGCAACGCGCAAGTCGAAGCCGGCGGCGATTACTGCAACGGCGCCTGACGCAATTCCG
>JACCLL010000023.1 GCA_013425325.1 Microcaldota archaeon
GGGTTTCAAGCGGTTCTACGTGGACTAGCACGTCTTTCACTACGGGAACTTCCTGCGTTATTCTTCCCTTAAGCAGGTGCGCTATTTTGTGGGCTTGTTCGATGGTCATTTTTCCTTCCACTTGAATGTGCAGGTCGACTACTAGGCGCGAGCCCATGTGGCGCGTGCGGAGCTTGTGGTATCCCTTGATTTCCTTGGTCTTGGAAATTAAGGTAACTATTCTCTCGAGTTCTTCCGCGGAAGCGCCTTTGTCCAGCAGCACGTTCAACGCCTTCATGCCCAGCGAGAAAGAGAGTTTGATCATCAGCAGTGAAACCAAGAGGGCGGCAACGGAGTCTGCCCAGGGCATGCCGATGCTGGCGAAAACGAGTCCGGCGATTACGGCTCCCGTGCTCCACAAGTCGCTCGTAAAGTGGTAGGCGTCTGCTTCCAAAGCGACGCTGCCTTCTTTTTTGCTGACGTCGTGCAAAAACTTTGAGAAAAACCAGTCTATTGCAAGCGCTGCAAGCATTACCGCCAAGCCGAGTTGAGTTGACTCGATTGGCTGCGGGTGGTACAACCTCATGATTGCTTCGTAAGCGACCCAAATGGCTGTGACGAAGATCAGGATTGTCTGCAGGAGGGAAGAGAGGTTCTCAAATTTTTCGTGGCCGTACGGATGCGTCCTGTCAGCTGGTTCCTGCGCTTTTCTTATTCCCAGGAAGGCGAACACGGAGGCAAGCAGGTCGAAGAGCGAGTGAAGGAACTCGGCGAGGATTCCCAAGCTGTTCGTCAACAAGCCCACTGCGAGTTTGGCGGATGCAAGCACTAGGTTTACGAGAATCGAGAATGACGCCGCGCGGAGTTTGTCCATTTTTTTCAGGAACTCGTTTTGTTTTCGACCGCCTTTAAGCGTTGCGTCAGAGCTTGCGGTACTTCTTGTACAACAGGAAGTACACTGCGCCGGCGGCGAACCAGACGAACGCAAAGTTTCTTCCCTGCTCGTGAAGCAGTGCGACGAGCGCGAATACGATGAAACAGCTTATTACTCCGACGACGGAAACGAGGGGTATTTCGGTGTTGTTTATTTTTACGTTCAACGGAACCTTGAACGGCCGGACTATGGCGGGTTCCTTGAACCTGAGCGCGAGCAGTGAGAGGTTGGTTATGGAGTAGGCGGTGAGGGCGCCGAAGGCGTAGAGTTCGCCTAAGAAAACCATGTCGCCGAACGAAGCCAGCGCCATTGCAATTGCTGAAAACAGTATTATGCTGACCCACGGCGTCCTGTACTTGGGGTGAATCCAACTCATTTGCCTCGAAATCAGGTTTGCGTTGCTCATCGAGTACCCCACTCGCGACACTCCTATTATTCCCGTGTTGGCTGAAACAAGGCAGATGGTGAACCCCGCGAAGGCAATTACTGGAACGATTGACTCCGCGAAAGGAAGGGCCTTGGCGATTGGAACCAGGGGATTATCCATGTTTGCCGCCAGAACCTGCGGCGAAACAATGCCTAACGCCATTGTTGAAAGAACTACTGCGAAAACCACTACGCAAACCACTGCGAGAATGGTTGCGCGCGGAATGGTTTTGCCCGGGTCCCGCGTTTCCTCCGCGCCTTGGGAAATGCTTTCTATCCCAACGAACGCAACCATTGCCAGCGTAATGGAGTACAGGAAGTTGTTGACTCCCGGGTCGGCTGCAACCGGCGTCAGGCCTGCTAGAAACATTTCGGGCTTGAAGGCATAGCCGAATCCCAGCAATATCAAGCCAATGATTATTACTATTACGACGACGGTCAGCGACGAGTTTACTGCCGACGACTCCTTTATTCCAAGCAGGTTGACGAGCATGAGGACGAAAATCAAGCCCGCCGTAGTTAGGGCGAAAAACTCTCTAACGAACGGGAGAAAGAACGACAAGTAGCCGGCGGAAGCAACTGCAAACAAGGCAATGTCTATCGTGTAATCGAGCATAAGGCCCCAGCCGGCCAGAAAGCCCGCGCCTGCGCCGAAAGCCCTTCGTCCGAAGGCAGACGAGCCGCCTGATACGGGAATTGCGGCCGCGAGTTCCGCGTAAGCCAGGCCCGAGCAGATGTAGACTACTGCGGCAGCGAGGATTGCAAAGGGCATTAGGCCGTGGGCGTAAGCCGCAATCAATCCCAGGGCTAGGAAGATGTCTGCGCCTACGTCGGCGAAGCCCATTGAAAAGCTTCCAAGCAGCCCCAAGTCCTTCTTCAGGGAAGGCGCAAGACTCTCCATTAGAAAAACCTTTTTTCAACTAACCATTCAAGTCGTCGGTCAGGCGAAAAACTCAGTTCAATTTTTTTTCTTGGCTTGCCGGTTTTCAAAAAACAGAATAACTTCAAGAAACCGGCTTTTCGATTGCTGTAAGCAGGCCACCTTATCCTGCATAACTTTTGCTGAAACTCCTTTCTCGAACCCGGCTTTTAAAGCCGCTCGCTTCGAGAAAAGCTTTTTACGGCCTTCGGCGGCGTCCTGCAATTATCAAGCGCGGCGGCAGGTAAAAGTTTATTTGGCTTGGCGCAATTGTTTGAGTAGGTGATATGAATGAAGGGATATTCCGTGGGTCTTGAAAAAGAGACTTTGAACAACTCTGATTTTCGTCGCGTGCTGTACACCGGAAAGCACAGCCAACTTGTTTTAATGAGCCTCAAGCCCGGCGAGGAAATAGGCGAAGAGGTTCACGAAACCGTTGACCAGTTCTTCAGGTTCGAAAAAGGAGAAGGCGTAGTGGTAATCGACGGCTTCAGCAACCAAGTGCGTGACGGCAGCGCGGCCATAGTCCCGGCTGGCGCCAGGCACAACGTAATCAACACCTCGAAGACGTCCGAACTGAAGCTTTACACCATTTACTCCCCGCCAGAGCACATCGACAAGGTCGTCCGGCACACGAAGGCCGAGGCGGAAGCCGAGCCCGAAGAATACGATGGCAAGCCGACAGAGTAGCTTCTGAGCCATAAGGGTAATTCTTAATGAAACCGGGTGCCCGTGCCAAAAAGAAGCTTAGCACGCAAGACCGCCGCGTGTTGGCGCGGTGGGCTGCTGACTGCGCCGAGCACGTGCTTCTTTACTTCGAAAAGGAATACCCTACGGACGACAGGCCGCGGAAAGCGATTGAAGCGGCACGGGCCTGGGCGCGAGGCAGGACGACTGTGGGCGAAGCGCGCAAAGCCTCGGTCGCAGCCCACGCCGCGGCTCGGCGTGCTAAGGACGTCGCGGCTCGCGCCGCCGCGCGTGCAGCCGGCCAGGCTGTAGCAACTGCGCACATGGCGGGCCACGCTCCCCACGCCGCCAACTACGCGGCCGCCGCTGCTGGAGCCGCGGGCATTGCCAAAGAACGCGAGTGGCAAAACCAACGGCTGCCAAAACGCCTTCAATAGATGCTAGCAACAGCTCCGCTGACTTGAGTGAAGAGTGCAGGGAGAGGGATTTGAACCCTCGAACTCGCTTGGAGACGGGATTTCTCGTCTTTTTTACGCGGATTTGCTTAGATCTTGAGTCCCGCGCATTTGACCAGGCTTTGCTACCCCTGCGTTTGAAAGAAATTTTAGTCACAGGTTTTAAATAATGCGACGGAGTTACGGAAAGTAGGTGGGTTGCGTTGATTGAAGTCTTTTTCATTCTAGGAATGGTTTTGGTAATTGGTTACGTGAGTTACGAGTTTTTCGAGCTCACGCGCATTCCCGACGTCTTGCTTTTGATGGCGCTTGGACTCTTCCTAGGGCCTGTTCTTGGTTTCGTTAACACTTCCGCCGAGTCCGGAATCGTTGCGCTCGCGCCGTTGGTTGGAACAATTGCGTTGATAATCATTTTGTTCGACGGCGGGTTGAACCTGAATTTCGTCAAGGTTTTGAAGGAACTTGGTAAGGCGACGGTGTTCACCGTCTTCGTCTTCGCGTTGACGGCCTTGCTCACTGCTTTGTTGATGCAGTTTGCTTTTGGCTGGCCGTTTTTGTACGGGCTGCTGCTTGGCTTCGTAATCGGCGGAACCAGTTCTGCTATAGTAATTCCAATAGTCAGCAAGCTTGTGCTTGCTGAGGACTACAAGATAATCCTGAACCTGGAGTCGGCTTTGACGGACGCGTTGTGCGTTATTTTCGCCATTTCGTTGATTCAGTTGATTAAGTCGGGTTCGATGGTGCTTTCGAGCACCGCGGGGCAGTTGGCCAGCGCGTTTTCCATTGCTATAGTAATTGGAGCAATTGCGGGCTTTGCTTGGTTGAATGGTTTGCGGAGGCTGCACGGCCGGCCGTTCGCGTACATGCTTACTCTTGCAATCGTGTTCATTTTGTATGCTGCGGTCGAGTACGTGGGCGGCAACGGAGCCATTGGCGTACTCGTATTTGGGTTGATGCTCGGTAACTTCGGGGAAATAGCTAAGCGCGCGAACATCAAGGGAGAATACGCTTTGGACGCGACGCTGAAGTCCTTTCAGTTGGAGGTCTCGTTTTTCGTCAGGACTTTCTTCTTCGTTTACTTGGGGCTGGTGTTCAACCTTGCGGCGCTGCACGTCGACGTGGTGCTGCTGGCGTTGGCGGTTGTCGCGGTTTGTTTGGCCGCGCGTGCGGTTGCAGTGAAAACCATTGTTCCGGAGAAGCCGGGGTCGCATACTGACAAGATAATGATGTTGATGCTGCCCCGGGGCTTGGCCGCGGCGGTGTTGGCCGCCATGCCGGCAATGCAGGGAATCCACATCCAGTGGTTTGCGGAAATAGTTTTCATGGTCCTGGTGGTCACAAACATTATTGCAACGGCCGGCGTTTTCTTGTACGAGCGCGCGGTTTCTTCAAAGCGGAAGGCGCCGCCGCAGGGCAAGTTAGTTCACACGCCCCTGGCAAAGCCGAGGATAATCGCGTTGCGCTAGGGCGATATTTTCTTACGCGTTTCCGACAGCACTAGCACGGACATGGAAACCAGCGTTATTATTACCCAGTCCAACGGCGCGAGGTACGCGGTTCCGAAGAGCTGGTGGAAGAACGGAACGTAGGTAATTGCTATCTGCAGGCCGACTGCTATTGCTATTGCGCCGAGCAGCTTCTTGTTGGTGAACAAACCGAATTCGAGCACGGATCGGTTGAACGACCGCACGTCTATTGCAACGAACATCTGGAAGAAAATAATTGTCGTGAACGCTACGGTGCGGGCGTAGGCCTCGGCTTCCGCAAGCGTTTTTCCTGCGCTCAACTGGCTCTGCAAGTAAAACACGTAAAGCGCGAGGGTGCCGATGCAGACGAACAACCCTATTGTGAGAATGTAGACCAGCGTGCGCTTGTTGAGAATGCTTTCTTTCGGGTCGCGGGGTGACCTGGACATCACGTCCTTCTCGGCTGGGTCGACTCCCAGCGCCAGCGCGGGCAAGCTGTCCGTCACCAGGTTCATCCAAAGAATTTGAATGGGCGTCAGCGGATTCGGCAGTCCCGCTAACGTCGCGAACAAGATCGTGAACACTTCGCCTATGTTACATGAAACCAGGTAGCGAACGGACTTGGCTATGTTTGCGTAAATAGTTCTTCCTTCCTCGACTGCGTTTACGATGGACGCGAAGTTGTCGTCCATCAATACCATTGCCGACGCTTCCTTGGCGACGTCCGTGCCGGTAATGCCCATTGCCACGCCGATGTCGGCTTTCTTCAGCGCGGGCGCGTCGTTGACTCCGTCGCCCGTCATCGCGACTATTTCGCCCCTTGCTTTCAGCGCGGAAACGATTTTGATTTTGTGTTCGGGGCTGACGCGGGCGTAGACCGTGACTTGTTGGACTATGTCCGCGAGTTCTTTTTCGCTCATTTTCTCGAGCAACGCGCCGGTCAGCACTTTCTGGGTGGGCTTCAGTATTCCTAGGTCTCTGGCAATCGCGGCGGCGGTTGCTTCGTTGTCGCCCGTAATCATTACCACTTTTATTCCGGCTTGCTCGCATTCGGCGACTGCCTTCTTTGCCTCGGGCCGCGGCGGGTCGATCATTCCGACCAACCCGACTATTACTAGGTCTTTCTCGATTGAATCGAGTGAATATTTTTTCATCGACTCGGGCACGCGCTTGTAAGCCATTGCCAGCACGCGGAGCGCGTTGCCGGCCATTTCCGCGTTCGCCTTTTCGAACGCCTTGCGGTGTTCAGCTGCCAAAGGAACTTCGCGGCCGTTCAAGAGAACGTAAGCGGACTTTGAGAGAATGCTTTCCAGCGCGCCTTTCACGAAAGCCGTTTTTCCTTCGCGCGTCTGGCGCACGGTTGACATCATCTTGCGGTCCGAGTCGAAAGACAGTTCCGCGACCAACGTGTTTTCGTTCTTGAGCTTCGAATAGTCGATTCCTGCTTTTGCCGCCAGGACCAGCAACGCCGCTTCAGTCGGATCGCCCAGTATGCTTGCCTTCTTGTTCGCCGAGTCGACCACTATTCCTGCGTTGTTGCACAAGGCGCACACGCGCAGCAACGCGTTCAAGTGCGGGTCGCTCGGCGGTTGGAGGCACTTGTTGACTTGCGTGAACTCGCCGCGCACTTCGTAGCCGCTTCCGCTGACTTCGACGAAGCCCGCGTTTGCGTAAATGCGGCGCACGGTCATCTCATTCTTCGTCAGCGTTCCCGTCTTGTCGCTGCAAATAATAGTGGTAGAGCCGAGCGTTTCTACGGCGGGGAGTTTTCGGATGATGGCGTTGCGTTTGACCATGCGCTGCACGCCGATCGCGAGCGTTATCGTTACTATTGCGGGCAGGCCTTCGGGCACTGCTGCGACTGCGAGGCTGACTGCAATCAGGAAAGTCTCGAGAATGTTTTCGCCGCGCAGCACTCCGAGGACGAAGATTATCGCGCACGCGGCAAGCGCGCCTACGCCGAGTTGTTTTCCGAGGACGGCAAGCCGTTTTTGCAGCGGCGTTTCCTCGTCTCCCGCTTCCTGTACCATTGTCGCAATCAACCCGATTTCGGTATTCATTCCCGTTGAGGTAACGATTGCTTTGGCGCGTCCGCGTACTGCGATTGTGCCCATGAACGCCATGTTCGTTCGTTCGGCGATTATTGCCGAGGCATCAAGAACGGCGGCGGCTTGCTTGTGAACCGGCAGCGACTCTCCGGTTAGGGAAGCTTCTTGCGTGTCGAAGTTGATTGCTTCAATCAGGCGGCAGTCGGCCGGAATCTTGTCGCCTTCGTCGAGGATTACGACGTCGCCGGGAACCAGTTGGGTGGCCGCGATTTTCTTTTCGACGCCGTCGCGGATTACGCGTGCCTGGGGCGCGACCATGTTCTTGAGGGCTTCAATGGCTTTTTCGGCGCGGTATTCCTGCACGAAGCCGAGGATTGCGTTGAGTACTACTATGATTATGATGAAGGTGGCGTCAAGCGTTTCTCCGAGAAAACCGCTTACTATTGCCGCGATTATCAGGATTATTATGAGGAAGTCTGCGAACTGGCCCAAGAACATCTGGAGGGGCGTCGTGTGCTTTTTTTCCTTGAGCTTGTTTTGCCCGTATTGCTTCAGCCGCTGCTCTGCTTCGGCTTCCGGCAGGCCTTCATGGCGTGACTGAAGTTCGTCGAGCGCCTGCTTTGGCGAGAGCGCGTGGAAAGTGGTTTTAGGCATCTGCGGTCCTCCGCGGGAACGGGTTTAAAATCCAGTTTTGCTTAATTTCGAGCATGGTAGTAGTCCAACTCACGTTACTCGTGGTGTTCTTAATAATTTTAGCGTTCGCGTCCAACCGCTTGGTACGCTACCTCGTGGAGTTGTCGGGTTTCTACGGCTGGCCTACTTTCCTCGTCAGCTTCATCGTGCTCGGCCTCGGAACGTCCCTGCCGGACTTGTTCATCGGCGTAATGTCTTCGGCAAGAGGAGAGTTTTCCCTCGTTCTCGGAACCGTCATCGGAGCGAACATTCTCGTGCTCTGCCTCGTGCTCGGCATTCTGACGCTGGTGAAGGGAAGGCTGTGGATTCGCGAAAAGACGGTCATCGAGAACTTCGGCTGGATTTTCTTCGTGCTCATGATTCCGTTCTTCCTGTTGTTCGACGGCAGGCTCACGTTCTTCGAAGGCTTGATTCTGATAGTCGTTTACGTCATGTACTTGTACAACGTTAAGGAACACCAGTCATACTTCAGGCGGTCGGAAGGCCAGCTGTCGTTGTTGCAGACAATGGAGCCGATTCCAAAACATTCCCGAAGAAAAATCTTGGCTCGCAGAATCGCGTACATCCTCGTCGCGCTGGCCGTCGTAGTTGTTGCTTCGTACTTCGTAGTCGAAAACGCCTTGGTTTTGAGCGCAAACTTGGGCGTTCCGCCGATACTCGT
>JACCLL010000031.1 GCA_013425325.1 Microcaldota archaeon
AACGGAACCATTCTGGACACACTGCACTCGATGTAGAACACTTCTTTAATAAACTCTTTTTGCAATATGGTTTATTATGAAAAGAGTTCTTTTCCTTTTTGTCTGGCTTGCTTTAGTTTGCTTTTGTAGCGCCACTTCTGCTTCGGATGCGTATAGCTACCTTAGAGGGATTCAAGAGGCTTCTTGTGCTGCTGCGCCGGAGGATCAGCTGGATGAGTGCATGCGTTACTGGCCGATTTCGCTGGAGGTTCCTTCGGCTGGCGCGATCGCTTCAGGACGGAATTATCCTCTTGAGGTTGACCGCTTTTTAGTCAAGGGAGGCCAAGATCAGGAAGTAGACCGTCTGTTGTTTAATTCGGTTAACGACAGTTATGCCCTCGACGTTTACGGCCCGAATCCTTCGGAAGACGTGACCATCGGCGGAGACATTGCTTTTCTCGGGCCAGGCAACCGGGACGTCAGCGAATGTTTGGAAGCTGTTCCGGAGAACTTCGTGGGGCCGGATGGAACTCCGGGCACGACCTTTAACTTTTATTACAATCCTCTTTGCCAGTACTGCACAAGCGGCAGTGACGAAGTATTTTACGCGCTTTTCGACTACTCCGTTCCCGCCCTTCACTTTATGGGCGAAATGGCGGTTCCTTTCAGGATTCCTTGCCGCGCAACCATTCTTTTGCTGGGCGTGAGGGACGCGGTTAACAGCAGTAGTTCGTATGCCCCTCGAGCGTCGGACGGGGAGGTTGTTGATTACTACGAAGAGGTGCGGCGTTACATTCATTCCATGGCGGACCGGGAGAAGACCGTGCGCTTTATTGAACTGGATTCTCCGGAGGCAATGAGCACTTTCGGATACGGAACGGGTTCGCTCGCGTTGCCCGCCAACCCGTCTTCTTTCACCGCTGAAACGGTCGAGCAGTCGCGGCGGCTGGTTCCAATAGTCCGGCGAGTAATCGGCGAAGTAAACCCAAGTTATACTATTTTGTTGGGCGGGCCGACCCTCATTCCCATGCCATTCAAGGACGATCCGCAAGGCCTTTTCTCGCCACAGCATGGCGTTTGGTTTTTCCGCCCGGCTTATGACGAGGACCGCATTGAAATGCACGTTTCCAAAAAATTGTATTCCGACGACTTGTACATGATGGAACAGGATACCGCGCTTCCCACGCGCGTGATTTCAAGAATTCCAACGCCCGTAGACGAAGACTACGGCGTGCAGTCTTCCGATCTGCTTGTCCAAGGGCTGGCTAACATGGCTACAAACGCCCGCTTGTCGCGTTCACAGATACTGGGCTTGATTGACTTGTGCGGCCACACCGGCGGAGGCTGCACAATAGGGGATTACGGCAACACGGTCTTCAAGCTTTTTTGGCCGGCCGGCGGCATGCCTCCCCAGCCATACTGCGACCAGTGCGCTAGCCCGGAAAGCAACCAGTGCCAGCCCTGCCAGTGCAGCGTTGAAGCATACGAGATTCCCGGCTGCTATCCTGCGCCAGAGTCCTGCAAGAATGCTTACAGCGTGACTACCAGCGGCGTTCTGATCAGGGACTTGTCAAACTACTGCGGCCGCGAGTTATACGCGCTGGGCGGGCATACGGTGCTGCCTGGTGAGACGTGGGGCGGAGCGCGGACACAACTTTCGGAGGCAGGCACGATTTTCATGTACTCCCACGGTGCTCCTTACGGATTTATGGTTGCAATAAACCGCGCGGCCAGCACTACTAGCGAAGACGCTGAGAGCTTGCATCTCATAGTTTCAGGAGATGATTTTGCTACAAGGGAATTGTCGCTGCATCCTTTCGTAATATCTTCAGCGTGCTATTCGGGTGCTATCGACGTTCCTCGCGAGAACATGTCTCTTCCGATGGCGATGATCGGCGCCGGCGCCCGCACTTACCTGGGAAACACGCGAACCCGGATTTTCACTACCACCGGTTCGTTGGAAGCCGACATTACGACCTTCATGAAAAAAATGTTCCGCGAAGGAAAAACCGCGGGAAACGCGTTTCTGGAGGCAAAAAGCGCTGCGTACAGTGGTTTGTCGGCACACTTCCGCAACCAAGCTCTCTTGGACTCTTCAGAAGCCAGGACGGAAGTGTTGCATCCTGCCGGATTGGCGGACATGGCGGACGCCTTCTATAATGCGGAAGGATTTGTCTTGTATGGCGACCCGTTGGCGTACGCGCCTACTTAACGCAGTTTTTCCGAAAGCCTGCGGGCAACTGGCTCCCTGTTTTTCACTGCTTCCACGAGCGGCAGAACCGAAGGTAGTAATGCAAGCTGTTCTGCTTTAAGGGCGGTTCCCGCTGCCGCCGCTTTTCCGAAAGAATCCAAG
>JACCLL010000061.1 GCA_013425325.1 Microcaldota archaeon
GATTCCCGACATGGGAGACAAGCTCATAGTAACCTCGGTATTGACCGGCGTGAACAGCGCTCAAATGCTCGGAAAGACGGAAGAACCCCGCAGGGCACAGGCGTTGAACGTCGGACTCGACTCAATAAGCTTCTGAGGAGAAAAAACAAATGTGCGTTTTAGCGCAGTACATTGCCGCGTCGCTGCCGCCGGTTGCGACGCGCGCTTCTCTCCAGGAAAACGAGCCTAACTGACTTTTCTTTTTTTTCTTTCTTCTTTTACGCGGTTAGACTGAATTGGCCTCTAATCTAGCTTGCCTTTTGGCAAACCGGGCTACGGGGGTATTTCAGACGTAGAACGGCGTATGCACGTTCCTGCTGCACACTTTTGAGTGGGAAGGCACTGGGAGTCGCTTTCGCAACTAGTAGTCGCCGCTGACGCGGGCGCTGGAGTAGGTGTTGGTTGTATCGCAGTGTTCAGTCTGGCGGTGCACGCGCCAAACTCCGCCGCGGTGTCGCCGATGCAGTACTCTACTGCTCCTGCTGCTTGTTGATGGCACGCCTCGGCATTGCCTCCGACGCTCGTGCAAGCCTGTTCAATTTCATTTGTTTCCTGTATGATCATGTCGCTCCTTTGTTCGCAGTCGGGGTTCTGCCAGCAATCTTCGAGTTCTTGAGCTGCTTGCGAGATTTCCGGGTCGCTTTCGACGGCGGCCGTCTGGCTTTGGCTAGAGTTGGCCGGCTTTCCTTCAGTGCCCATTTGGGGACTGCCGGAGAGGGTTATTGAAAAGTCTTTTTGGTCGGTCATCAAGTAGGTGGCGAGGGACGTGCCGAGCGGCAGGACTACTCTGCGGAGTATTTCTTGCGTGTTTTGGCCCCATCCCGTTGCTTCAAAGGGGTGTGATATCTTGCAGTTTCCTTTGGCGCCCAGGTCGAAGCGCAGGAATACGTTGTTGCCGCTTGTTCCGAACGAGAAGCTCCACGGCACGCCTCTTGCTTGGCCAGTTCCCGCTATTGCCGTCAGTGCGTCGCCCACTCCGTAGCACTTCGGGTTTTCGTTGTCTGGCGGCGAGTACGCCGGCAGTCCTTTCCACATGTTTGAGGCGCTGCACGAGCAGCCGTGCGCCGCCATTATCGGAAGCAGGGAATTTATCCAGTTGGTGTAGTCGAAGCCCTGTCCTCCTCCCACATTGTTTATCAGGTTTTGAACCTGCCACTCCATGTTGGTGTTTATTGCGAAGCACGTGCTCATTCCGTCTGCGTAGTCTATGTTCTTGAAGTCGATGTTGCTGAACGCGTGCCCGATTTTTTCGAAGGCGTCCTGCGTCGTCGACTCGTTGAATTCAATGTCTTGGTTGATGTTAAACGCCGGAATCTTCGGAACGAGAGTCACCGAGAGGTACTTGTGGTACTTCCATTGACTGCCGTCGTCGTCCGGCTTCTTGTCCGTCTCGCATTTCTGTTCTGTGTTTATGCAGTCGGTGTAGCATACTGGAGCGTACGCCAGGCATTTTGCGGATTCTGCGGCACAAGCGGCGTGGCACGCGGAGTATATTGCCCAGCCTATACCGCAGCCGAGCACGCACAACGGCAGCGAAACCACTTCGAACGACGGAAACATGCAGATTGTTACCTTGAGGTTCAAATGGCTGGTCTGGTCCATTGTAAGCGGATTGCTTTCCGCGGCGCTTGCAACGCAGTTTCCGTTGCCGTACAGGAAGTTGCACAGCGGCTGGTATTCCAGTCCGATGTATGGGCCTTCGCTTTGCTGCGTGAATCCTTCTTCGCAGTGTGCGTCGGTGTAGGCGAACTTGTATAACGGCAGGATTTTCGCGGAGTACGACAAGTTTTCTGCGCTGGTTCCGCTTGCTTTGAGTTCGAATGCTGCGGGGGTTCCGTTCAGGCAGCTGCCTTGTTCGTAGTCTGTTTTTTCTATCGTGAAGTTGTTTTCCGGCAGGAGCGAGTCGACGTCTTGGATTACTTGCGCTACTGTTGCGAAGTTGAATTGCTTGTTTTGTGAGATTATGCTGAACGGCAGGTCGCCTCCTCTTCGGAAAGCTGTTTTCGCGGCTATTTGGCTTGCTTTTTCTTGGAAGTCTTTCAGCGCGCCTTTCAACGCCTTGCGCGTGCACCAGCCGTGTGCGCAGCATTTGTAGTCGGTGCAGCTGGTTTTTCTGTAGCCGGTTGTTCCGACGCCTTCCTTCATTACCTTGATCGCGTCTTGGTAGTAGACTTCGTTGATGGTTTCGCTTCCGTCCGTCAGCGTCAGGGTTCCCGGGCCTCTGAAGGCTATTGCGTGCGCGCTTCCGCCGTAAAGGGTTATGGTATTCTCGTTTTCGGCAAGGGTTCGGTTTGTTTCGTTTGACTCAAGCGGGGCGTAATCCATTTTAACGTCTCTTGCGCCGAGTTGTTTTTCGTTGACTATGTAAAGCGGCTTGGCTGCGTCGCCGTCTCCAAGTTCGTTCGTGTCCGGCGCCGAGAAAACGCTCTCCGCGTCCTGTGCCGTAACTTTGATTGGAATAGTTAGCTCGGCGCTGATGTCGCAACCGCCGACTCTGTACGTTATTGCAGCGCCTTGTTGTTCCTTGAATTCTTGCGTTCCTTCGTACAATTTGTTTCCCCTGACTTCAACGGGACAAAGGGGATTGGTTTCCTTGGATTCGAAAATAATGGCGGCAGAGGTTGAGTCGAAACGGAAGCACTTGCTTGTTGACAGGTTGCCCGTGATTGGTGAAACGAGTATGTTGCATCCTGCTAGCTTCGATTTTAGTTTGGTCGGCATTGCATCGGCTGGAAATACGGGGTCGATTTGGAGGACGTATTCCTCGAGTCCATACGCCGAACGCAGTGTTCCGGCTTCGTCGAGTACGATCGTGTCGCTTACCGTAAACTCGGCTTTCGGCAGGGGAATTTTCGGTTCGACGGTTACTTCTTCTTCAGTAGGCACGATTATTTCGTAAGCAGTCGAGTTCGTTTCGGCATAGCAGCTTGCGTGGCCGGAAGTGTTTTCGTTGAAGCCTAGTGTTTTGTCGGTTGGAACGCGCGAGTATACTTTTGTTCCGCTGCTCGTCTGCAGGAACGAATACCCGCGGTAGTAAATAGTTAGTTTATCGCCGTTTTTCGCCGTCCCTTTTACCTGAATCGGGACCGCGAGGTTGGCGGTTCCCGCTCCTGCGAAGCTCAAGTCAACCCACTTCACTAAC
>JACCLL010000072.1 GCA_013425325.1 Microcaldota archaeon
AGGGCATTAAGCCGCCCGGCGGCTCTGCGGACGACTCGCTTTACTCCGATTCCAACGTGTGCCTTCAGCTGAGCGTAGCCGGAGCGGTGCTCGTCGCGTCCAAGAAGCAGGCATCCGAGTTCCAGCAGCACGTCAAAGGCAGGGTTTACGTTGTCGACGCTTACGGCATTGCAGAAAAAATCATTGGCAAGCCCTTGGTCAACACTGCAATGCTGGGCGCTTTCGCCAAAGTAACCGGCGTCATCACGCTCGAAAACCTGGAGAAGGCGTTTGCAGCAAAGTTTCCGCCCGAAGTAGCGAAGAAAAACGCCGAAGCAGCCAGGGCTTGCTTCGAACAAGTACGCGTCTAAACCAGCGCTGCGACCAATCCGGCCAGGAGAAAAGCAGCTAGTATTATCGGGACGAGCAGCACTGCGAAAACCGATTTTCCCCACCCGAGGCCGTGAGTTTGCTTTACTGCCAGGCTGCGCAAGTAAAGGCAGTACAGCGCAATGCAGGCGACTGCAACCGCGAAAATAGCCGGCCCGAAAACGGGAATGAACAAAAGGATTACGGCAACCGTGAAGGCAATTACCGCGATTATGGGGTACGTCGTCGTAATCAATGCATTCAAGTAAAAGTGTTTCGAGAAGTCTCCTTTTCCGCCGAGCAGCTTGGCGCAAACGAACAAAACCGCGGTAAGCACTACGTCGTGCACTATCATTGCGACCGCCAAGCAGATGGCAAGCGCAATTATTGAAAGCAGGGCCGCGGCGACGCCGACTCCTGCCAGCAGGAAAGCAAGCGGAAAGAACGCGGTTGCAACCGCGCCCACTACTGCGACTGCTGCTGCAGCGAGTAATCCCATTACTACGCCGATGATTGCGCCGAAGGCAGCGAGCCTCGCGATTCCCCCGGCCAAACCGCCGTTCTCGCGCCGCGTCGTAGCAACGGGACTGAAGACGACGTCAAAATAACCTGTTTTGGATGCCATGACGAAAATCACCGCGACGCTTAATTAAAGCCTTTTCCCAAATAACTCGCGGTGTTCAAAATGGCTGAACTCTCGAAAATAGTTTCGTTCCTGGATCAAACGCTCGGCGTAAAAAAAATTCAGGACCACTCGCTTAACGGCTTGCAGTTCGAAGGAACGCACGACGTGAAAAAAGTCGCTTGCGCGGTGGATGCTTGCGTGCCTTCGTTCCGTAAAGCAGCCGACCAAGGCGCGCAACTTGTTTTAGTGCACCACGGCCTTCTATGGAGCCATCGGCCGATTCAACCCTTCAAAGGCGGCCTCAAGAAAGCGCTGGGCGTGCTATTCGAAGACGACTTAAGCGTCTACGCCGCGCACTTGCCTCTTGACTTGCACGCGAAGTACGGAAACAACGCCCTGCTTTGCTGCCTGCTTGGGTTGCGCAAGCAAAGGCGTTGGGGCGAGTACGACGAGGTAAAGCTGGGTTACTGGGGAGAGTTGCCGCGGGAAGAAAAGGTTGCGGCAATAGCGCGAAAGCTTTCTTTGAACCTATGCGCTTCGCCGAAGATTCTAGCTTACGGAAAACAACGCGCCAAGAAGATTGGCGTCGTCTCGGGCGGAGGCGGCTACGCTGTGCAGGAAGCGGTCGAGCTGGGCTTGGACTTGCTCATAACCGGCGAGATCAAGCAGCACGAGGCAGTGGTGGCGCGCGACGAGGGTCTGTCGGTAATCGCCGCCGGGCATTACGCAACCGAAACGCTTGGCGTAAAAGCGGCCGCCGGCTTGCTGCAGGAGAAGTTCGGCGTAAAAATCGTTTTCGTCGACGCGCCTACCGGCGTCTGACTTTCTACATTTTTCGCAGTTGCGCAATCCTGTCTTCGAGCGGGGGGTGCGTGCTTAACAGCCGCGAGACAGAAACATGCTTGAAGGGATTTGCTATATAGAGAGTTGCCGTCGCTTCGGAAGCCGCTTGTAGTTGATTGGTGTCGCGCCCTATTTTCTCGAGCGCGCTTGCCAATCCCGCGGGGTGGCGCGTGAGAAGGGCGCCGGTTGCGTCTGCGAGGTACTCTCTTTTTCTCGACAAAGCGAGTTGCAGAAGTTTCACTGCAATTGGCGCCAGAATGGCAAACAAGATTCCTGCAATCATTATTACTGCGCCGGCATTGCCGCGGTCTTCGTCCCTTCGTCCTGCGGCTCCGAAAAGCATTCCGCGAAACAGCAGGTCGCCGAGAATGGCTACGAATCCAACCATTACTACCGCCAGCGTTGCGAGGCGGATGTCGTAGTTTTTGACGTGGCTCATTTCGTGCGCTATTACTCCCTCGAGTTCGACTCTGTTTAGTTTCCTGAGTGCTCCGGTGGTTACCGCTATTGAAGAGTTTTTGGGGTTTCTTCCGGTCGCGAAGGCGTTTATTGCCTCGTCTTCAATGACGTAGACTTTCGGCTTCGGGAGGCCGGCGGCTATTGACAGTCCTTCAACGGTGTTCAATAGGAACAAGTGTTCTTTT
>JACCLL010000092.1 GCA_013425325.1 Microcaldota archaeon
AAGTTGCAGCTTACTTCGAGGCTGCCGCCTTGACCGGATGCCTTGCCTTCGACTTTGCAGACTTGCTGGTCGCCTTGCCCGGTTTCCATGCGCAGCGACGTGCGGGTCAACGGGAACGTGTACGGACAACTGTAGCTCAAGCTCCTGCTGAACGAGTACGGCTTGCCAGTCAAGTTAATGGATTGGTACTCGTAGTACTGCGAGTCAATCGAACAGTAGTAATTGTATTGGTACGACGACGGAATGTAAGAGGGAACTCCTGGGAACATTCCTAGCCCGCCCATCATTCCTCCGGTTGTGCCGGCGGTTACTTCAACTGGAATGCGTTTTCTTGTTCCGTCGGCGAAGCTCATCACCAATTCTCCCGTGCCGGGCATTGGCTGGCGTCCGTGGTAGTCCGCCATTACGACGAGTTCGGTTCGCGAACACTCTGCGGTTACTATGTCTTCGTAAGCGGCGGTGTCAAAGTAAGACGAGGAAGTCGGGTAGCCGTACGAGTAGGGGTACTGCATTTGCTGGTTGGCCATGAACGGCTGTTGGTAAGGCGTTCCCTGCGGGTAAGCAATTGAACCGGCTCCTGCAATGGAGTTGTATCCGGAGCCGCCGTACGACGGCGTTCCGAATCCGGCTTGTACGTTGAAGGGACCGGCTTGCACTCCGAAGCCGCCTTGCATGCCGTAGCCGTAGTTCGGGTAAGTTCCGGTTGTCCAGCCGCTTCCCATCGACATTCCGTAGTAGGACTGGCAGCCTTGGCAGAAGAACATGCTGGCGGGATACATTTGAGTTGCGCATTGTTGGCACTGGAAAGCCATTTGCGCCTGTACGGTGCAAGAGTAGCAGTTGAACGAAGCCTGGCTGTAGCCTGTCATGCAAGACGAGCAGCCCCACAGGTTGGAGCCTGCTGTTGCCTGGTATTGTCCGTATGGGTCGACGCGGAATCCGCGGATTTCGCAGCCGACCGGGTCTGTTTCCAGGTTTACGTCGAAAGAGCGTTCGTCGCGCAGGTTGTACGGGTCGACTGTCAAGGTGATCTTCGACGGCAGGGTAGTGATTCCGACTCCTTCCGGAGGAACAAGCGGCATGCAGTTGGGGCAGGAAACTTTTACGTCGATCGGCACTTCGGCTTCCGCAATGTTGTTGGGCGCAATGGTTGCCGTGAAGTGAATCAGGCACTGCATGTCTGCAGTGACGTTGTCGAGCACGCGCACCATGACTTGCGAAGAACCGCCTTCGCGGAGAGTAAAGGTTTCGGGAAAGGCCTTGATTACGCGCTGGGCTCCGAAGCAGCTTCCGGTGACTGAAACGCGTGAAGTCGCCGGAATCTTGGACGAAACCGTAATGGTCTGGCTGAGCTTCTGTGAAGAATCTCCTTCAATCAAAATGTACTCGGGGTTTACCATAAGGTAGTCTAACGCAGTTGTTTGCATCAGGCACTGGTCGTAAGTCCTTGAGTCGGAGCGCGATACTTTGACTCCGATCCAGCCGACTGAAACCGGCGTTACGCGGAATAGGTAGCGGCCGTCTTCGCCGTTGTCCGTCGCGCCGTCGCCCAGCATTTCTTCGGGTTCCTGGGAGTTGAAGGGAGTTCCCTCGCACTCGTACAAAACTACTTTCGCGTCGGGAACGGGGTTGTTCAGCCTGTCGAGAACTGTTACGGTCACGCGGCTGCGCTGGCCTGCGGCGACTTTAGTCGGCGTTACCGAAACTTTGAACGAGTTCGAGCCGACTACCGAAAGCGAGTGCGCTACGACCGGCAGTTCTGCTCCGCTTGCGGTGTTGAACGAGTAGGCAATGGGCGCGAACGAACCGGCTTTGGTTGCGCGCAACTCTATTGTTCCAATTGTCTTAACCCCGGCCTGTGCTGAAACAGACACGACCTGCAACTGCGGCGCGTCCGCAAAGTCGGCGAGGCGCGTTTGCTGGGTTTGCGAGCCGGTTACGCGGAAGTAGTCGGACCAGAATCCAATGGAACTGATTTGGTAGTCGGACAGTATTTCGTAGTGCGCAGTGAACGAAGTTCCGAGGGGCACTTGGAAGCCGTCGCCGCCGAGCACTCCGCTTTGCTCGTAGTACAGTTTGTAGCACAATGCGCCAGTCTCGTCGCACAATAAAGGCGATTGGGTTACTGGAACGCTTGCTGAAACGGTTTTTGCCGTGCAGAAGTCCGTTACTGTCAGCGTGCGGTTTCCGCCGGCCATCAACTGGTTTGCAGTGTCGACGTCCGCGGGCGAGAACAACGGCACGTCGTTCTTCAACGCGAAAGCGCGGTAAGCGAAGTTAACTGAGTCGGAGGGAATTGCCTCGCGTTTTACGCGGATGTTGAAACTGATTTCTTTCGTTCCCGCAAAGCCTGCCGGGAACTGGAACAGAATCCACTTCGGCGTTTCTCCTGCCGCGAGGGTTTCGCTAATGCATTCCAGCGCGGGGTCGTAGTTTGTTCCTGAGTAAACCACTTGCGCAATGGATGGGTCGAATGAAACGATTTCAGCCACTTCGTCCGCTGCAGTCGGCGCATCGCCCAACCTCACGTAGAAGCCGGATTGCTGTGAAGACGCGGGAATGTTTACCACGAATTTAGCACGGTAGTATTCTCCGTTGGATACTTCGCGTACTTGTCCCTTGGAGTTGTATAGTCCGATGAACGAGGCTTGGATTCCTCCTGCGCTCAACGGGTAGAGCTTGATTGAAGCGCTTTGGTTCTGTCCGCTCGCAAGCCTCTGCACTGCGGAAGAGTAAGTCAGGTAACCTCCTGCGGAAACTGCGAAAGCGAAGTCCATGTCTGCTGCGGCTGCGAATGAAGCCGCGCCGGTCGCGCCCGTGCGGTTTAACGCAACCGGGTTGTTTGCAACTGAGAGAGTCACTTGTGCTCCTGAAACGGGTCTGCCGCTTACTGCGTCCAATGCAGTTACGGTGAACTCGGCTGGCGGCGCGATTACTACTACGAACAACTGGGCTTCAGTTTTTTCAGACGTGAGTTCGACTTGGTCGCTTTGCCCGATTTTTTCGTCGAGCTTGGCCCTTGCGTAAACGTTGTACGCGCTTCCCTGGAACTCGCGCGGCACGCTGACCGAGGCTTCGCCGGCGGCGTTCGTCGCAAACTGCGGAATGCCGAGGAAGTATCCTCCTGCGCGGTAGAGCGAAACCACTGCGTTGGCAGCGGGAACTCCCGTGCTGGTCATTGCTTTTACGTTCAACGCGGCGGTGCTGCCGTCGACTTCCTCGTCCAAAACGATTTTTCTAGACGAACCTGCTTGCAGGTTGTCTGCAAAGCCGACCACGTATCCTTCGCGGTAGACTGTTGCGTAAAACATTACGTTGCGCTCGGCGTCGAAAGAATATTTTCCGTCCGCGTCAGTGAATTCCTTTGCCAAAAACTTTCCAGTCGACTGGAAGAAGACGTTGACTTCCGCTCCCGCGAGGGGCGCGTCGTTCTTGTCAGTTACGGTAAGGGCGATGATTGCAGCGCGGCCCGCAGTGCGTGGAGTCAGCGAGACTGCAATCGGCCTGGTCGACTGCGTGAAAGTCAAGTAATCGGGAGAAACGTAAGTCAGGAAACCCGTTGCAACAACTTTAACCAACAGCCTTGTTCCGAAGGAAATTCCTTCCAACGAAGCGCGGCCGTCTTCACCGGCTTGCGCGAAAGCGAATTCTTCTTCAGTCAAGTCAACCAAAGAAACTTTTCCTTGGACCGGCGCGCCGTCGCTCTCCAGTTCAACAACAACCGTTCCGCTCGAGGAAACAGTCGGATTCGTTCCGGGAGAAGTAGTTTCGCCGTCGGGCTGAAGCGTTATGTCAACCGAACCGCGCGTAAGCGCGTCGGAGCCGAGCGACTGCTCGACTTTCTGGAAACCAATTGTTTCAACAGAAACAGTTGCAGGCTGTTTTCCGTCAGGCACTTCAATCGTGCTGGAGCCAAGCGCGTCCGTCAAAGCGCCTTGAGTCGAGCCGTCCGCGAAGTTAACCATCACGTACGCGCTGTCCACAGGCAGGCCGTCCGGGTTTTTTACGTTAACGGCGAACTGAGTTGTCGGAGTAACGGTAATGGCGGCGGAAGCAGCGAGTCTGACGCTCTGCGTTTCCTCAGCGGTTAAAACAACTTCCTCTTGAGAGGCGTATCCTGGGGCGGAAACCGAGGCAGTAACTCCCTGTGCGGGAACGCCGGAGAAAGAAGCCACGCCGTCAGTGTCGGTAATGGTTTCGCCGAATGAAGTGCCGTTGGCGTACGCCAACGCAACCAAGGCGCCGGGAATGGGAGTGCCTCTCTGGTCCTTGACCGTGAACGAAACGCTTCGCGCCGCGGGCGCCATCAGCATGGGGGCAACGAAGTAGCCGACGGCGACGATAGCCACGATGACAACGAGGGGCACGAGGACTTCGGGCGAAGGAATTCCCTTTTCCCTCAATCCTTCGAGAAACTCGGAGTACTTTTCCTTAAGATCTTCTAAAGCCATTTACACAGCCCCCTTTGTTAAAAATCACTCGCTAACCTGCGAACCCTCGTCCGCCAGCAATTGAACTTAATGCTTAAAGTGCTTTAAAAAACATTCCTCGAAAGACCGAAAATCAACTGGGCAACGGATTGGTTTGCCTCCCTTCCCACAGGAACAGTTTCGCCGTCCAACAATAAATGTTGGGTTTCGTCATGCTAACCCGGTACGCGGGATTGAAGTCTATTATCTGCGAGTACATCGGCAAGCGGCTGATGAAAGCGCACTTGCTTTCCGCTTCGCCGGGACGGCAGTTGAACTCAGTAAACGCGTTAGCCAAGTAAGGCGTAAGAACTGAACTAATTTCTGCAGGAGCACACGCCGTAACAACCCCCGCGGAAGACGTGCAGTTGAAGGCACCTCCGGAAAGTTCGTAGAAACTGACTGCAACCGGGCTATCGGAATGGACAGAAGCGGCGGCAATTGCTTTGCGGAATTGCTCTGCGTAATTGGTCGACGCACTTTCTTTCGCCGCCAGCCTAGCGTCCGGGCTGGAAGCGAAAGCTGTTCCGACGACGTCTTCAGAAGTAAAACTAAGAACTGCAGGAATTTCGAGTCCGGGAAAGGCGTGATTGTTACAGCCGTCTACTGAGCCAATGCAGAATCCGGACACTATTCCTGCTTGGTCGCCTGGAAAGCCGCCATTCTGCCACCGGATTTGGTCGCTGGCGTAAGCCGTTCCTCTCGCGCCATACGCAAGCCTGTCGTAAACCCGGAATGAAGCGTCCATGTACTTGAAAAACGGGTATTTTATTGGAAGCAAAAAGTTGGCGTCCGCAATTGCTCCGGACCTGATTTCGTTTCCGGCGCCGTCGGTTGCCTGCAAGCGCGGCAGGTTGGAGAAAACCTGCGGGTCTTCAACGTTGATTTGCACGAAGAAGTTGCCGTTCTCGCAACCCTCGATCGGATCTATGCACACGTCGCCCAACTCCGCCTTATAATCGCGAGCCAGAGGCGTTATTTCCTCGCTTCCGCGCCGGTATTTCCTGCAGCAACTGAACGGATGGGCGTTGTTGGTGGCGAAGTTCGCGCAATCGAACAAAATGCCCGGAATGAGGCTCTTGCAGTTGTCAACGTAATTACATCCGGGCAAAGACGGCGAAGCCGTGCAACGAGGATTAACAGTAGGATTAGTGCGATAGAGATCGGGTTGAATGAAAAAATCGAAAGGAGTATAATTAGTTCCCGCTATTTCGCCAGCGGGCGTAAACAAAACTCCTTCGAAAACTCCGGAAGTCTTCAGGTTCAAGACCCACTCCTGCAAACCAAAACGAGGCACGCCAGTAAGGTCGGGAATGCAGTTGGCTTCATCAGGCGGCGGAGAATCTCTCCAAGTACAGCCCGCTCCACAACTCGCTTCATCAGTAGCCGCGGGATTGCAAGAAACGCCGGTGTCCGCGCAAATCACGGCGTCCAAAACCTCTTTCACGCGGTTGCAGCTTTCCAAACGGTTTTTTTTCGTAAGGTCTGGTTCCGGAGGCTCGGGCGGTTCGCCAATATTTTGCCCCGGATAAAGCGGCACGTCGAATAAGGTCCAACACGGGTCGGCTAGAGCGTTTTGAAACAAGCGCCCCATGCTTTCCCTGAAAAGCGCTCCGAGGTCTGCGCGGTATAGTTCGAGAAGTGAAACAATGCGGTTGTGGTAGGCGTTGCTAACGATTTGCTTTACTTCGGCGGTGTCGGCTTTGTTGATGTTGACTACGAACACTATTGCAGTCAAGAAAACAATGGTACCAATCAACGGCGCGGCAATGAACGCGCGGCTCCGCTTTTCCATGAACCCAACTCAACGCAGAGTTGTATAAAAAAGAGCCTTTTTCAAGCCGCTTCGCGCGCTTCCTTCCTCAACCGGCCGGCGAAACCCTTTCGCATCGCCGACTGCGCCAGCAAGTGGCCGAGCATTGCGCGGTTCAACACGGCCTTTGCCTTTTCCGGAGTCCAGTGCACTCTCGCGCCCAACGGAATGGGAATGCGTTTGACTTCCGCCTCTATTTCTCCGACGCGGTTTCCCAAACGCAGTTTATTCAAAGCGGTTTCCAGCTCGCGGCGCGTGAAAATTGATTTCATTGCATCGGTCTTGCGAAGCTGTTCAACCGCCTGTTCCTCGGCCTTCTCGGCCCTCATTTTTTCAACTAGAATGCGCACGTCGCCCGCCTCTCCCGCGAGCCTGGCCAGCCGGTCGTGCTCGTGCAGTTCGTCAAAAAACCGCTGCGCCCGTTCCTCGTCCGACATGAGGCGGTCGCGCTCGCGGAGTTCCTCGAACAACGCCTTTTCCCGCGACTCCATTTTTCCAAGCCGCAGGCGCTCGCGCTCGCGAGCCATTTGCCCGCTCATTTCCCTTTTTCTCCCGAATTCCTTAAGCGCACCGCCTTCCACAAGAATCTCCTCCGCTCAACCAATAGTACCAGACCGCATAATAAAACACTATTAAAACAACCAACGAAACCCTGAACCCCACTTCGTGCACTGCCGAAAGCCAAGCCGAGTCTGCGTACAACAGCGTCACGGCAATCCGAATGGGATTGAAGACGAGGACAAACGCAAGCGCGCCCAGCAACCCCGCCGCCCTTTTTCTCCAGCTCCGGTCTTCGCTTGCGACGATTATTCCGAACAAAACCGCTAGTTCAAGCGCTCCGGAACAGAGTTCGCTTACTTCCGCGTCAATTTTTTTCGGCGAAAGAACTCCCTCCGAAAAAACCAAGTGCGGCACGCCGTCTTGCTCCACCTGCCCGCTTTTACCGAACAACGAAAGCAACGCGTTCGACGAGTGCGCGGCAACTTCGTTGGGAAGCGTCGTCGCCGAGAGAACCAGCCACGCGGCGAAAGAAACTACTAGAAAAATCGTGACGAAACGGATTGCCTCAAGTACGACGCGCTGTTTTTGCATTAGCCTTGTTAGAAAGCCAGCACTAATATTATATGTCCTCTTGATTATCAAGAGCAGCACTGGGGGGGATGTTTTATGCCGGAGGAAAAACGGCCGCGCTCGCCTTACGACGTGGCAGCAAGCAGGCTGAACCGCAGGGAACGATTTACCGCAGGAAACATACTTGACGCAATGGAACACACGCGGGAAATAAGCCCCGAGCACAAAAGCGACTTCAGAGACATGAACGGCGACCAGCGCGCGGACTTCTTGCTACGGTCATACAAGCGATTCGTCGTGGGAAACGGCCTCAAGCCGGAGGCAGCGGCTGGCCTAACTTACCAAACTTTTAGCGAAGCGACGCACATGCTGTTTGCTTTCCACGAGGGCACGTCGTTCGCGGAGCGAGCCGAACCCCACCTGCGGCTGTGGACTGACGCGCTGAAACGATTTAAGAAAAGCCACGGAAGGTAACGCGCAGTTCTCGCGCGCCGCTTGAAACAAAGCGGTTTAGCGCATAATTATTATATGCCGCGCCAGTAACTCGCTTTAGAGCAACCATGGCCGAGGACTTCGTCGTAAAAGCAGAGGGAGACAAGCGCAGGCTAGTAATAAACTACAAAGGCCGACCTTACGGTCCCGACATCGCTCAGTACCCCCAGGCTTTCCAGGACGTCATCGAAAAACTGCAGAAAGTCGACGCCGACGAAGTCGTGTTAAGCGAGTACTACGAACGCATTTACAACGAAGAACAAACCAAGTTATTGCGCGGAATTGCGGAAGTCATCACCAAGTTCGAAACCGAAAGCATTTGGAGCCCCTCCCACTTGGGAAAGGAGTACGACCCGAAGAAAACCGCCGAACGCCACGACTCGGTTCTCTCGATTTTAAACAAGTGCAAAGGCGACCCCTTCGGCGCGTACATGGACACGCTCTCCGAACTAAAGAAGCAAGTCGACTACGCCAACACCATTTCAGGAAACGCGGCGGCAATGGACGATTTGAAAGTTTACCTCGGAACGCTGACTTTCATAAAAAACATTCTCGAAGCAACCAAGCTAGTCCAGCAAATGCGGCAGTACCTGGCGCAATTGGGCCAAATGCCTTCCGGCCGCGGCCTGTACATGAGCATCTTCGAAGTCTCGATAAAGCCGTCGTTCATCGGCTCGCGAATAATGTTCACCGGCGTCGAAACAATGCAGTTAGTCGACCAATACGACGTCCTCAACAGCAAAGTGTACATCTACAAGCACCCGGACAAAATAGAGTATCTGTACTACATCAACCCGCCGGAGTACTCGCTGGCGCCGGACAAGTACTTCCTCCTCGAAAAAACCAAGGAAGTCGTCGCCGCCCACCGGCCCGGCAGCGTGGGCTTCATGGACATGGAGCAAGCACGCAAGTACTTCCGCAAAATCTACGTAGCGACAATATCCGACTTGGCGGCCAAGAACAACATCGAGTTGTCAGTCGAAGAAAAAGAAGACCTCGCCACAATCGTAGCGCGTTACACGATCGGCTACGGAATCTTGGAAGTCATTCTGTCGGACCGCAAGCTAACCGACGTCTACATAGACTCGCCGCTTGGAGTCAAAGCGATTTACGCCGTGCACAGCAAGTACGGCCAGTGCCAGACGAACGTCATCTTCAGCGAAGAAGAAGCCCGCGCAACAGTATCCCGCTTCCGAGCTTTGTCAGGAAGGCCGTTCGACGAAGCCCACCCTATCCTCGACTTCGACCTCTCCGACCTGCAAACCCGTATTTGCACTATAGGAAAACCGCTGGCAGTCGACGGCACTGCGTTCGCACTCCGTTTACACAAGGACACGCCATGGACACTCTGCCAATTCATTGACTTCAAAATGTTTCCATCCATCGCCGGCGGAATCTTCTCATTCTTCGTCGACGCGCAAGCGTCAATGCTGATAGTCGGATCAAGAGGATCCGGCAAAACCAGTTTCTTGCAAGCAATGATGCAGGAAATTCCACAGAACCTCAGAATAATAGTCCAGGAAGACACGCAGGAACTTCCTGTTCCAACACTCAAGAAACTCGGTTTCAACATCCAGCGCTTGAAAACAAGACCGCCTCTCGGCGGCGTGAGCGAAGCTGAAGTCAGCGCCGAAGACGCGCTGCGCACCGCCCTCCGTCTCGGAGACTCCGTGCTCGTCGTCGGAGAGGTTCGGAGCACCGAAGCCAAGGCACTTTATGAGGCAATGCGCGTC
>JACCLL010000012.1 GCA_013425325.1 Microcaldota archaeon
GGAATGGCCGCGGACTTGTTCGAATCGTATGTTGTTACTATAATCGCGGCAATGCTTCTCGGCGCTACTGTGCTTTCTGCTTACGGTTTGCAGGCGGTTGAACTGCCGTTGTGGATTGGCGCGGTGGGCGCGATTGCAGCAATAGTTGGTTCGTATGCCGTGAAGCTGGACCGCGACCGCAAGATAATGAAGGCGCTGTACAAAGGCGTTTTCGCAACGGCGTTGCTGGCCATAGTCGGCTTTTACTTCCTGATGAGCGGCAACTTGAACTTGTTCGCCGCATGCGTCGTCGGGGTGGTCGCGAGCGTGCTGATAGTGTTCGTGACGGACTATTACACTGCCAAGGAAAACGCGCCGGTAAAGGAAGTCGCAACTGCGGCGAAGACTGGCGCGGGAACGAATTTGATCAGCGGAATGGCGGTCGGACTGCAGAGCACGGCGCCGCTCATGCTGATTGTAGTAGCTGCAATAGCGCTTTCGTACAACTTCGGAGGATTGTACGGCATCGCGCTTTCTGCTGCGGCAATGCTTTCGCTGACTGCAATAATAATTACTCTCGACGCTTACGGACCGATTACGGACAACGCGGGAGGAATCGCTGAAATGAGCGGAATGCCTTCGAAAGTCCGCGACGTGACTGACGCGCTGGACGCGGTAGGCAACACTACGAAGGCGACTACGAAGGGATTCGCCATTGCAGGCGCCGCGTTGGGAGCGCTGGCTTTGTTCGCGGCTTTCGCGGACGTAGCAAAACTGCCGGTCGTAAACCTCTTGGATGCTTCCGTCGTCATTGGATTGCTGATTGGAGCAATGCTGCCGTTCATCTTCAGCTCGTTTTTGATGAAGGCCGTGGGAAAAGCGGCTTTCGCGATCGTCGAGGAAGTGAGGTGGCAGTTCAAGCACATAAAGGGCTTGATGGCGGGCAAGGCAAAACCGGATTACGCCAAGTGCGTGGAAATCAGTACTGGAGCCGCGCTCGGCGAGCTGTTGGTTCCTGGATTGATTGCCGTACTCTCTCCGTTGGTGGTTGGCGTGTTGTTCGGGGCCGCGGCTCTAGCGGGATTGCTTGCGGGAGTAATTGCTTCCGGCTTCCTGCTCGCGGTCTTCATGGCCAACACTGGAGCGACGTGGGACAACGCCAAGAAGTACATTGAAGGAGGCGAGTTCGGCGGAAAAGGCAGCGAGGCACACAAGGCGGCGGTAGTCGGCGACACTGTCGGCGACCCGTTCAAGGACACCGCCGGCCCCGCGTTGAACTCTTTGATAAAAGTGGTCAACACGGTTGCGCTAGTGTTCGCACCGGCGCTCTTGGCTTTTGCCTTGAACCTCGTTTGAGAATGCGGTGGCGCGTTTGCGCCCTTTACTTCTTTTTCTTTTGGTGCTTTGCCGGCAGCGAGAGCCGTATTGCAACTGCCATGATGAAGCCGGCTATTGCGAATGGCCCGAACAACACGAACAGGAGTATTGCGAGGGCGACAAGGATTATTATTGAACGGGGCTTGCCTGTTGCGAGAAGGGTTGCGATGAACGACGCTGCGAATGAAAGTGCTTCGTAGAACAAGGTAAGGCCGCCGTTTTTTACTCCAAGTGGGGAACGTTTTTCCTCAGGAAGGGCGAGATGCGTTCGAGGGTATCGATTACCGGCGCGTAGTTGGGGTGGGAGTACTTGTTTCGTATTCTTTGAATCCTTTCCGCGGGAGTCTTTAGCTTGGGGCGGTAGGGGTACCGGCGGCTGTACGCCGCGTAGGCGTCGGCGATGGTCATGATCATGCCGGTGGGCGTGTGGTTGCCGTCGGTGCGCTCGTGCTCGCGGATGTCTCTCTTGACGGTTTCAAGCACCCTGCTTTCCTCGCGTGAACGCCGCACTTTTTTATAGTCCTCAATCTGTTCGGTGAAGTCGTCGATTATCTGTATGGCCCGCTCGGTATGCCTCCTTCGCAGGGCGGCCTTGAGTTGTTCTCTTGTTTGCGGCGGGAGGCTTTCGGGATAGATTTCTAGGTACTTTCGCCAGATCTTGCCTTTTCCTATGTCGTGCAACAAGCCGCTTAGCCAGACAATTGTTTTTTCCTTGTTGCCCAACCCCATTTCTTTGGCCAGCAGTACGCCGAGGTGCGCGCTGGCAAGGGCTCTTTCCTTGAGTTTCAACTTTGACTTGGCGGGCAGGCGCTGTATCGCGCGTTGTTCGATGTTCTTGAGGAAAAGATACTCGCTGGGAATTTTGTTGCTAATCGGTTTTTTCATGGAGCCACTGCCTTACAACGATTTGCCTTAATCTCGTATTTATACTTGTGCAAGCGGCTAGGCAATCAATGCCGAAAGCGCCAGGTAGACTGCAAGCACTGCCGACGCGCCGAAAACGCCGGTTGCCGTCGCCCGCGAGTGCTTCAGCCCAGATTTTTCTTCGCAGGCCCAGCCGAACACTACGTAGTTGTAGAAGGGGACTATGCTGAACAACAACGCGCCCATGCGTGGGTCTCCGAGAAGAACGTTGAAGGCGAGGAGTCCTATCGCGCCGAGCGGAAGCGAAATGAGTGCAAGGCTGGTTGCGAACGCGCCTACGGCGGAAACGAAGAATTGCTTGAGTGAAGCGCGGCCGCCCAGTGCTCTCGCGAACCCGAACGAGAGCAACGCGGCCGCGGCTAGCGCAACGAAAACTATCCCCGCCGAAGCGATTGCCTGGGATACGCTGGCTTGCGAAAAGTCGGTTGGGAAACTCAGTATCACCGCGGCGGCCAAGAGGCACGCCGCAGCAAGTTTCGGTCCCGCGTTTTCGGAAAAGTACTGCAATCCCGTTTCGCTGAAGAACGCGGCTTTCCAGAAAAGGTTTTCTTGCTTCATTCGAACATCACTTTCGCTTGCGTTGTTCAGCAAGCGTTTTCTTGCACGACTTCACCGTCAAAACAAATACTTTCAGCGGCTTTGCCTTGCCTTTGACCATTATTTCCTCGGCTCGTGCTGGGGGGTATTTTCTTTCAGGCAGCAGCGAGTAAGTCGCTTCCGAAACCACTATTTCGCCGGCCGCTGCTTTTCCCTGGAGTCTTGACGCGGTGTTGACTGCGTCTCCGATGCAAGTGTACTCTACGTAAGACTTGGAGCCGATGTTGCCTACGACTGCTTCGCCCGTGTTTACTCCAATGCCCACTCCCAGCGAGTCGCCTGGGTGTTTTTTCTTGAATTCCGTGTTTTGTTTCTCGAAGTCCTCCTGCATTTCAAGCGCGCGGAGCACCGCCGCTTCAGCGTGGTTTTTCAGTTCGAGGGGCGCGTTGTAAACGGCCATTACGGCGTCTCCGATGAACTTGTCGATAGTGCCTTCCCTTGCTTGGACTATGCGCGTGCTTGACTCGAAGTAGCCGTTCAGGAACGCGACCACTTCCTCGGGCTGCATTTTCTCCGACAGCGTGGTGAAGCCGCGGATGTCCGTGAAGAGTATGGTCAACTGCCTGCGCTTGCCGCCGACGTCGATCCTGCCTTTTTCGACGAGTTTTTTGACTACGTGGGGGCTGACGTAACGCGAAAAGAACGCCGTCACTTTTTCACGCCCGGCTTTTTCCTTGAGTTTTTGTTCCTCCAAGTAGTTGAAGACCAGGAAGGCGCCTACTGGAACGAATGAAAGAATTACGCGGAAGGCGTCCATGAACGCCTGCAGCCTGACTTCGTAGGCGCGGAGCCACAAGTCGGACGCGAGGAGGAGAAAGAGGCAGACTGCAAGCAGGTACTTGAAGTCGCGTTTTTTCTTGTAGTGCAGCGCGCTGCGCACTACTCCGTAGAACACCCACGTGAGGAAGAAGAGGAAGGCGACGCGCGCGAAGTCCAACTGCAGTTCCTCCTCAACCGGTTCCGTGGTGCTTGCCGTGCCCGCGTTTTCGGAAAGCGAACAACGCGACTCCCACTATTATCACTATTATGACCACTGCGAAGGAGAAGAGAGTTAGGTCCCCTCCCTGTTGCGGCGCGATGGATTGTGCGAGAACCTCGGGCGCGGGCGTCGGCGAAGAAGCAACGCTGGCAACGCGTTCTTCAGGAGTTTCGCCTCCAATTGTTTCAACCATGTACAGGGCGAAGACCGACAGTCCGGCCGAATCCGCTTCGAAGACCATAGAACCGGCGTCTTCGCTTGAGAAACGCGTTTCAAGCACTTCGTAGTGCCCGCCGCTTTCGCGCAGAATCCTCGCCGCTTCCGGGCCGCCGTTTGCGTTTATCCACGAGGAATCCGCTTTCATGCGCACTGCCACTTTCTTGATCTGCACGCCGTTTTCGAGCACGTTTCTGTCGACGCGCATTCCGGCAACGCGCTTTACGAGATTTACGCCGCTTGCTCGGGCCGCCGAGCCGAAGCCGCCTTCCAGCGCCGCGTTTGACGCGGAGGGCGAGAGTACTACGCCGCTTCCGTTGATGAATTCGTTCAACTCTATTGAAAGCTGGGCGCTGGCGAGGGCGGCGGACGCGATTCCGTTCTGCAGAGGCTGGAGCAAAAAGTTTTGTTCGCTTGTTTCAAGCACGAGCCGGGTTATGGGCGCGGCCGTGTTGTTTCCTTCGGGCGTCGGCTCGCCCGTTTCTGCGATGATTGTTCCGACTTTTCTTCCTCCGTCGAACAGGTCGGCGGAAAAAACCTTGTTTTCATAGGAAAAGTTTTGTGCGTCCACTGCTTCGAGTACGCTGTCTTTTCCCGCCCGCACGGGAAGCAGGAGCTTGAGTTGGCGGCCGTCCTTGTAAATCGAGGGACTGGCTCCTGCCGCTATGGTCGTGTCGGTGCCGATTCCGCCTACGACGGTTATTTCAGTGCCGCGTCCGACGCGCGCATTCTCCAATCCTATTGAAACGGTTGCCGCCTTGGTCTCAAATTCGGCCGCTTTCCAGTACTTTACCAGCCGCACGAAGAATAACTGGAATTTGTTCAAGCTCCTTTCGGAAAGAATGGCGTCGAGTTCGGCGCCGGCTGTCGTCCGCAGGCTTGAAAGCTTTTCGTTCAGCGCGCCGGCGTCTGCTCCTTGCGCCGACAGCAGTGCCGCGCGCTTGCCGAACGAATCGAGGTAGGCGGGCAACAGGTTTCTGCCGACCACCGACGCGTTGCTCCAGTACCTTTGTTCCCACGTCGGGTCCGCGGCCGCCGTCTGCTCGACGTCCACCGAAGTCAGCGTTGAGGGAATCGCCTCGATGTCGCGAATGCATTCGTCAAGAACTTTTGCGGAGACTACCGAGTACTGTCCTTTGTTTGCGTCTTCCTTTCTTTGGTAGGCGAGAGAGTAAGCGGATTGTTCTTGTTCGAGTATTTTTCCCAAGGGGTTTTCAGATTCGATGTAAGCAAAAAGTTCCTGTTCGCGCGCCAGCGCGTTCTCGTATTTTTCTTCACTGCAAACCGCCTGCGCCCGCGAGTTTACGCCTGCGGACAAGGCGCCCAGGCGCTGGACGTCTGCTTGCAGTAAGCACTTGTTGTTTACTCCCGCAAGGCTTTGCTGCGCGGTTTGGAGGCGCGAGACGTAAAGCTGCGCGTGCAGTTGCGCGGAAACGCACGTCAGTTCCCTGAGCTGGTTTGAATAGTTTTCGACTCCCTCTGTTTCCAGTTCGATTCCTTGGACGGGAGTTACGGAAGGCGCTTGGGACAAAACGTCGGGGACAACCGTTTCGCTTGGAGCTTCCACCGGGTTCGCGCACGGCCCGCTTCTGGCTACGCCTACTCCTGCGCATCCGGCGGCGCAGGCGTTTGAATAAGTTTCTCCGTCCACTCCGCAGACCGGCGCGTACTCCATTGTGCAAATGCACGGGCCGCCGTATTGGGGCGAGAGAGTAGGTTCCGGTGTGGGAGTGGGATTGTAGTTGGTCGGATAGTCGTTGACGGCGCCGGCTGCAGCGACTAAAAATACTGCTAGTACGAATAAGGCTGACGAACGCATTTTTCCCACCCTGCAGGATTTGGGCGGCGTTGGTTAAAAAGTTTGAGTCACGCCTTGCCGGCGCTTCCGCAGAGTCGAATGCGTTTTTCCACTACTTGCTGCGCGGCGTCACGCCCTGCTCCGAGGCATTTTCGGGTGTCTGTTTCGCCTTGAGCCAGTTTTTTCTTTACTGCCGCGTTGAAGGCGTCGTGCAACTGCGTCTTGACGTTGAGCTTGCGTACGCCTGCGTTGACTGCCTTGCGGACCATGTCGTCGGGCAGGCCGCTCGTGCCGTGCAAGACCAGCGGGGCTTTTGTTACGGCGTCGATTCGCTTCAGCAACGCCAGGTCTAGGACTTCTTTTTGGGAGTGCCACCCGTGTGAAGTTCCCGCCGAGACGGCGAGTGCGTCGGGTTTCGTGAGCCTCTCGAACTCGGCCGCGACTTCCGGGAGCGTGAACACGCTTTTCACTTCCGAAACGTAGTCTTCCTTTCCGGCCAAGCGGCCTATTTCAAGTTCCACCGACACTCCTTTCGGCCGGCAGATTGAAACCGTTTGCTTGGATAGCCGCACGTTTTCCTTGAATTCCAGGGCCGAGCCGTCGAACATTGCGGACGGAAAGCCGGCTGCGACGGCGCGTTTGACGCTGGCGGGGCTTTTTCCGTGGTCGAAGTGCACGCACACGGGAACCGAAGCGCTTTTGGCGCGGTACAGAGCCAGTAACGCGGTTTCGTTGAAGCCGCAGTGCTCCAAGTCCCCTTCGGTGAGCTGGAGGATTACCGGAGAATGCAGGCTTTCGGCGCCGCGCACTACTGCCTCGATTGTTTCGAGGTTGAAGGCGTTGAACGCGCCTACGGCGTAGTTTTTTTGCTCGGCTTTCTTCAAGAGCGGAGCGAGGGAAGCAATCACGCAGTCACTTATCTTACGCTGAACAATGCATGAAAGAGAGTGGAGCTAATAATGCTTATGCCTCCCTTCAAGAGGAGGATGAGGGAAAGGTAGACGCCGAGGTCGCCGAAGCCGGCGTCGAATAGCATGAACGCCGCCAAGACGTCGACTACTCCCATCAACAAAACTATTGGCATTGCCTTTCCTCAGGTCTAACTACTGCTTTCCCCAATATTTTAAAGTGACGCACGCGAATAGTCTGCAGGGAGGAATACGTTATGAAACCGGTTTTGCTTGCA
>JACCLL010000041.1 GCA_013425325.1 Microcaldota archaeon
TTCGCTCTCACAGAAATACGCGGTAATCCTTTTTCCGTCGCAGTGGCAGTACGACTGGGTTGAAGCCTTTTTCTCGCCTTACGGCAACGACGAATCAACCGTGTTCGGCGACGGCGAAGGCTACGACAAGAAAAAAGAGTATTCAAGCGTCGGCGGATGCTACTACTCCACGCGGCTCGCGCTTGCGGAGAAAATGCGGGAAGAAAAACAGCAAGGCGGCGCAATCGTCTTGCGAGAGTGCTACGGCGACTACATTCCGTTAGGAGTGTGGAACGTGCGCGAAAACGTGCGCGCCGCGCTGGCGCAAAAACCGGTTTGTTTCAACGACTATTCGCAAGCGGTTTGCTACGCGTTCAGCCGCTTCAAGCTCGACCCCCGCCACTGGGTTAGAAACAGCAGAATACTGCGGGAAGGGCCGAAGGCCCAGCCCGTGCAAAAGAAACTCGCGGCGTTCTAGTGCTTTTGAGTCGCGTCTTCCTTTATCATCATCTTGACCATGAGGAATACGACTAACGCGATTATCATGAAGTCAATCAAAGCACCGACGAAGTCGCCGAGCAGAAGCTTTACCGGCCCCGCTTGGAACACGGCGCTCCTCCAGTCGCCTCCTGGAATCACTACTGCAACAACGGGCATTACTACGTCGTTCACCAACGCAGTGACTAACTTGGTTGAAGCCGCGCCTATGACGAACGCGATGGCCAAACCCAGTACCTTGTATTTGTCGAGAAATTCCCTGAACTCTGTCACGAAACCCAACTCGAAAACCTCCTTTGCTGCACAAACAACGCCAATGCGCTTAATAATTTTTGAGGGCGCTGCAAATCGTTAAAAACAACGGAACTCGTTCTTTCTACGGGAAAAAAATGGATTCAAGCATACTGCAAAAGGAAGTGGCATTCGTAAAAGCACGGCAGGAAAAAGCATTGGAAGCGCTGAAGCAGGGCTTCGTGCGCGAGTACGTCGCAATAACCGACGCGTCCATAGACAAGCTGCTCGTGCTGGCGTTCTCGGAAGCGGGCGGACTCGACAAGTACTTTTCCGACACGCTGTACCAAACGGGGACAATCGAGGGCTCGAAACTAGCGGAATTCCTCTACCAAGTCGGTATCATTGACAACGAAACCAAAGACCGGGTCCGCGCATTCAAGAACTACCGTAACTTCGTGTTACACCAGGAAGCGGGCGAGTGGAGCGCGCTGATGATGAAAAGCGCGAAGTTCCGCGACTTCCGAGTCAAAATCACCAGAGGCGAAGGCGATTCGGCGAAAGACATAGAGCAAACCCTTCACGAACTGGCGTCAATGAAGCTCGCGACAAAAGACTTTGCCGAGCACTCCGCCAAAAACCTGCAGGCAGGAAGCGACCTGGTCGCATTACTATGCGAAAACGCGCTCGCGCTAGCAAAGTGATTCAAATGGAAGAAAAACCGCGCCTCAAACTCGTTGGACTCAACGGCGAACTCGAAGACAAGGAAATAGTCCTCGACCGCGCGACTTCCACCATCGGCTCCAGAAAAGGCATTCACGTCACGCTCGCGCGCGACAAAACAGTGGTTCCGTCGCACGCGGTGATAGAAAACAGGGAAGGAACCTACCGCGTTTCGCCAATGGGCGGGCAAGTATTCGTCAACGGAAAACCAGCGGGCAAAAACACGCAGATAAAACACGGCGACCACCTGCGCTTCGGAGAAACCGAGTTCATCGTACGCGATCACTACCCGCTTGAAGAAAGGGCGGAAGCGCTGTTCAAGGAAGCCCTCGGGCCGGCGCACGTCCTCTTTCCCGGCGGCGTGAAAACAAAATTATTCGAAGCGCCGTTCACCGACGAACACGTCCTTCAAGGAACAACCGGGGAAATAAACTTGAAGACCGCCGCACAGGCGGCGCAGCAGATAATAGCCAAATTGCGCGAAGCAGGCTTGGAAAAACACGGCAAAACAATTGTCGCCGAAGCAATGCAAGCAGCGGAAAAAGCTCCCGACTCCTGGGAGGCAGTCGACGCAGTAAGCCACTTGTACCCCGTCGCGCGCCAAGTGGAACAAATTCTCGAAACCAACCCCGACGCCGAAACCGCGGAAGCGCAAGTAAAAAAACTAACCGGCTTCTTCAAACAGGACATCCGCAGCGCCACGTCCCTCAAGCTGGCCGACTTTCTTGAAAAACTTCCCCTCAAGGCAGCCATGGCGACAACCGCCGGAGAAGAAAAGCGGCTGCTCGTGCTGGCGCTGCCCCCCATAACCGACGCGGACCTCCGCGCGGCAGCCGAGGACGGAAAAAAACCGACTCACGAACAGTACGCAAAACGCGTTGCAGTCAACGCCACCACTGAATTGTTTTCAAAAGCGTTGGACGCCAGGCACTTCAAGTGGGAACTCGACCACCCGTTCACCCTAACTACGTCCCTTGACGCGGCCGGAAGAAACTGGCGGGTGGCAATAAGTCCGGAAAGCGACGAAGCCAGGCAGCTCCTGGAAAAACTTTCGCTCGAACTCGCGAAAAGACGGCTCTAAGGCGGCGAAGTTCTCTTGCGCAGTTCGCGCCGCAACTTGTTCACTAACGCCCTGGCGCCTGCCTCGTCGAGTTTCTTGTCCAAAGCAGCGCGCAGCGCCCCGCTTACGACCGAGTGGTGCTCGTGCTCCGAAAAATGAGAACCGACCAACTGCAGCGCCCTCGCCTCCTCGCCCTCAACTTCCACTCCCTTCAGTTCACGACCGATGTCGCGCAAAGCAAGCAAGGCAATCAACTTCACTTGAACATGGCGATCGTTGAAAGCAACTTTAGCCAGGCGAGGCACGGCTCCATGCCCGAGTTTGCCTAGAGCCTCGACCCCCATCAACCGGGTACGCCAGTCCGAACTCTCCAGCAACCTCGCAAAGTCCGCAACCTTGTTTTCTTCAGGCAATCAAACCATCTTTTTCAACATTTTCCCAGGCAGTGCTTCCTTCTAATGCGACGGATTGTAGTGGAACGTCGGGTCTCCGAAGACGACTATAGTGCTTCCGGTATGGCTTACTGGATAAAAGACCGCCACCCGCGACCCCCAGAGGGCTTCGGCGAGCGGCTTTCCCGCGGCAAGTCTGGGAACCGCGTATGAAATGACGCTGGCAGGGTCGGGATCAATTTCGAGAGAGCTTCTGACCAGGGGCGAACCGGCTATTACCGCGCGAACGTAATTACTTTCCGTGACGAGGTCTCCGAACCACTGGTTTACCGGCGTCGACATGCCCGGCGCATGAAACCACGCGGCAGTGTCGCAGCCGGACAAAATGACTAACGGAACATTCACGCCTTTAATATCCAAGTAATTAACTTGCCCCGGGGGAATGGATACTGTCCCGGGATTGCCGTGGCCGTCTGCAACAAGCATGGCAAGCTGGGGACAAGCTTCAGCGGAACACGAAACGTACGCGAGAGCAGAACCGCTTACGCTGGTGTGTTCGGAAACATTTTCAAAAGCATCAAGCCCGTCCAAATCCGGAGTAAAAGAGGGGTCGCGAAACAATTCAACTCGGGAGCCGTAGTCGACGGTGCGGTTGGCGGCAAATTTCCTCAGCACCGCCGCTGCCTTGGCTTGTTTGGTGGGACAGTACGGCGCGCACGTAGAAGTGGGAACAACTAGGGAAACAACTACGTCCCAGTCAACCCACTCGGCCACGCTCGTGTTAAGAATGCGGAGGTAAGCATCACTCGGGCGCGTCGTGTTGCTCCAGCCGTCCAGCATCGGAGTAACATACGAAACTTCCACTCTCGGGAAAGCAAGGTCGTCGCCAACCGCTACGACGGCCAGAACATTGTTTTCCGAATGCATTCGGGTTATAACTTCGTCAATGTAAGCGGCATTGTTCGTGGAAGCATTGAGCCCGAGAAAATAGCCCTGCCACCTCAAGTCAAAGAACACGGCCGTCAAATAATTCCCGGCCGCGACCTGAACTTCCGAGTCGTTTGCAAAATCCGGCGAAAGAACAAGCAGAAGACCCGGACGGGGCGTGTCAAAGCTCAGTCTGGAACTTACGGCGGCCGCGGCCCGAGTGCTCCAGAAACGTGCTTCACAGTTGTTTCCCACGTGCAGCCGGCTGGCGGCTATCTCGTGCGAGGTAGTAAGCGAGTCATCCGACTTGTTTTCGTACAAGCCCCCGTTGCACCAGAACTCCGCGCCGGAAGTCGAAAGACGGCTCGTCTGCCACCTCAGCACGGCCTCCGTGCCGAACGGCGATACTTCCACCGACTCGTTGAAAATCCTGAGGGATTCAGGCGTAGTGAACTGCCTCGTATCCGAAATGGCGGCCGGCCAGCCCGACGCCGAGCTTTGCACGTAAAAGCGGTAAGTCGTATTCGGAGCAAAAGACTCCAACCTAAACGAGTGACTCAAGTTCATTGAAGAATCGAAGTAAGGCCTGACTCCCCCGACGCCCTCCTGCCAGAGAACAAGATAGGACGACGAAGGGCGGTTTGTCCGCCAGGACACGGTGACGGAATCGTCGAATTCCGAGGCGTTTACGGACAAGCCGAGTATCAGGATTGACGACGCAGCCAGCGCCTGCTCGCACTTCGGACACCGCGGCACGAAATGGCGATAAGGAAAGGCGAGCGCGCACGCCTGCTGCACGATAAGAACTAAGAAAAATACTGCGAGCAGCCTCCTCATGAAGTAGAACATCTTTTTCAGTGAATTAATTCCTTTCCGTCTAAACGAGCGCACATGCTATGCCGCACTTTCTCCGACTCCATCACTTCCAAAAGCGTTTTCAGAACTCAAGATCTTCGTCATCGCGCAAGCGCTAGGAACTCATTGTAGTTCATCACTAAACAAACTGGAAGAACGAAAGTAGTTAATTGTTTGGCTAGCGATTCGGTTCCGCGAAGGTAACCCGCGCATCTTTTTCAAGCAGCCACGAGAGCTTGGCCTCGCTTCCGCGTACTACCGAAGCAACTAGCCTCCTTTGCGCGGCCCAAAGCGAAGAATCCAAGACGCTTGCGTTAGCCGCTCTAATTATTGAGGTAGCGCTCGCCAGCGAAACGCCTGCGCGGAACTCCGCGAGAACCTGTCCTTCCCTGAAGTCGGCGCCGGCAGTCCAGTTGACGCAAGGCAACGGAGACGCTTTGTTTCCGCAGTAAGGAAGGACATACGAGGTAGTTGCGGGAGTGAACGGCTCGAGCGCAGCCAGCAGGGCCTCTCTCTGCAGCAAGGAAAAGTATTCCGCAGAGCCCGCCAGCCGCATTGCGCTCGCCGCAGTGGAGCGAAACAGGAGAAGGTCTCCGGCAGTCCAGTAGCAACCCGTTCCAGGCCTGCAGCCTACGCCGAAATCGCATTCTTCGGCAACGTCTCCGTACATTAAGTCGGCGCGCCAGCACTCGACGGGGTCTGTTCCCGCGAGCAGACAAGATTTTATTGCGGAGTAATAGTAGTAGCACGTCTTGTTGCTATAGTCCGCTGCCACGCGGACGGTGCGATTCATTTCTCCCGAGCACCACGTGGGACATCCTTCCATGTCGACGTTTACTTTGGCAAAAATGTCCGTAAAATTCGCGCCCGCCGCGCGCAAAGTTATGTACTCATCGTAATTGCTTCCGCCGAGTGCCGTGTGGCCGAATTCGTGGACGAAATCGGCTTTGATGGCGTCCCAAAAAAAGGGGTTGGGGTAAGTGCCGCGGTATCTCGACTTAAGGAAGAGGTCGCCTCCGCCGGCGCACGGAGGGTTGTTTACCTCCTCGTTGTTGTAGAAATCAACTACCAGTTCGGCGCTGGAGCCGTTGAGTCCAGCGCACTTTGAACGGATTAATTCACTCATCCACGGCTGGTGGTTGATCCAGTAACCGCTTCCTCCGCTGTACAAGGCGTAGACGTTGAATTTTGCGGTGTTGTTCGACAAAGGCACGACCGAAAAAAGCCCGCGCGATCCAAAAACTGCGTCCGACGCGTCGGAAAAGAACGGCTCCCGCAAGTCGTTGTCGTAGTTGTCCGAAACAATGACGACGTCCGCCTTTTCCGAGGGAGAGCCGCTGAGCAACAGGGACCTGCATTCAGAAAGTCCGCCGAAAGCATAAACTTTCGAGTCCAACGAGCCGACAACGACGAGGCCGTCATAAACCGCCGGGGAAGAGGTTACCCAGCTTTCAGCGGCGTACCTCCACTTCAAGCGGCCGCTTACCAAATCCAACGCATAAAAATAATTGTCGTCAGAGCCGACGAATACTACTCCTTGGGCAACGGCAGGCGAAGAAAGCACTATGCCTCCTGTGCTGAAATTCCACGACAACAAACCCGTGTTCTTGTCCACCGCGTAAACGCTGCCGTCGTAGTCGCCGAACACGAGCAGACCGCCGGCCAACGCCGGAGAAGAACTGACGCCCACTCCCCTCCTGAAACGCCAGTGCTCGGCTCCGGTCAGACTCGAAACGCGGTAAACAAAGCCGTCGTCCGAGCCGAAGAAAACAGGACAATCAGAAAAACAACCGTCACCGTCCGTGGAAGCAGTTGACCTCACGCTGCTAGCGGCGGCAAACCGCCACTGCACAACTCCCGTCAGTTCGTCAAGCGCGTACAAATTTCGGTCGTAAGAACCGACGAACACCTTTCCGTAGGCAACCAAAGGAGACGAGTCCGGCCAGGGCGAATCGTCGTAAATGCCTGAAACCATTGAAGGCGTCCAGATGCGAGTGCTCCACAACAATTCCGACGAAGACGCATTAACCGCGTAAGCAAAGCCGTCGCGCGCCGTGAAGAAAACCAGGTTTCCCGAAACAGTCGGAGAAGAATGAATGGGCTTGGTTGCGTTGAACACCCAATTCCGCGCTCCGGAAACGGCGTCAACGGAGTATAAAGCTCCGCCGGCAGTTCCGAAGAAAAGCCGCCCGCCCGAAACCGCGGGGGTGGACCACACCGCGCTGCCCGCGTCAAAAACCCATTTACGCGCTCCAGTCACCGCGTCGGCGGCGTAAACTTTTCCGTCCAGTGAACCAACGAACACCGTTCCGTTCCACACTACCGGAGAAGAAGCGACGCCGTAATCAGTGTCTAAAATCCAGGCCGTCATGACGTCGTTAGGCGCCCAAGAAACGTTATCCGGAGCAAACGAGAAAGCAAATCCCGTCTTATCCCACCCGCCATGGAACGAAGTCCAACCATCTTCACGGCCGCCTTCAACCGAAAAAACAATGCGGGACGAATTCGATTTAGAACCGTTAAAAGCACGCACTTCAACCGCGTGCGAACCCGGCGAAAGCACGGGAAGCGCGCGAGAGTAAAGCGAGTTGTTTGAAATCGCTCCGCTTTCCGTCAGAGAACCGTCGACAAAAACCTGGATGGAGTAACCGGAAAAAGACCCGATTGCAACGAACTCGAGCGAAAGCGGCTGCGAAGAATTTTCGTAAGAGGCGTTAACGGGAGAAGTTATTGCAGGCGCGTTCACGTACTGCGAAGGCGGGTCGTGCAGGAAACGGCAGAGCCACGGCTTCGCGAGACACGGGCTCTTCAGCATTTCGGCGCGTTCCCGGTTAATGGGAAGGTAAAGCGCGGTTACTGAAGCGAGAAAGAAAACACTGAACACTAGCGCTATGCAAAATAGCCTTGCCTTCATGCCTCCCACCTGAAAGACTCTGTGAATCAAGGTCGTTAAAACGCTTTCGGAGGCCTGCCTGCAAAGCCCACTATACGCGGGCGCTGCGACGCCGGAGCGGCGCGCACGGGCTTGGCTGGAGAAGAGTGGTGCAAGTAGACCGCAATCGCGGTTACGACGTTCGTGAAGACGACTATGAACAAAACGACTTGCGTAATTCCAGGAATCGAAACTCCCCACGCGGAAGGCAGGAAGGAAAGCACGACGGCCGACAGTCCAGTTGGAATGACGAACGCCTGCAGCAAGTAATCCTGGGCGTTAGGCGACAAAAACTTCATTGACACGACGCGCGCGCACAAAATGCAGGCAAGCGCGGCCACCGACAGAAGAAAGATTGCGAGCGGAACGTTGAATTGAAACACTATTCCGACGTAGACGAAGAAGAAAGTGCGCACGAAGAAAACCACTTCATCCTGAAACACGTACTGCGCCTTCTGCTGAACTTGTTTTCCCCCGTGAATTATGCGCGAGAGTTCGCCGTAGCTTCCAAGCACTACTCCGAACGAAAGCACTGAAATGGCTCCGTTGCCGCCTATGAACTCGACTGCGGCGTAAAGAATCAACGCGGCCGCCAGCGTCAAAACGTATTCGAATGACTTGTCGTCCAGCGCCTGCACGAGCTTGTTCCACGCAAAACCCGCTATGACTCCGGCAACCACTGCAATGGTAAACGCGGCCGCCAGCGTGTGCAGCGCGCCGGAAGCGTCGAGCGACTGCGCGGAAAGAAAGCGGAGCACGAGGATGGCGCAAACGCTGCTCAACGCGCCGCTGATGCTTGCCTCCAAGCTGACCGATATTTTAGTCGACTCGCTTGCCCTAAGCCTGTCGACCAACGCGCCGACTACGGTGGGGCACGTGTCGCTCAAAATGAACGCCAGAAAAGCCGCGTGAAGCAATGGCCAGCCGAAAACAAAGTAAGCGACGACGGTAATCAACGCGGAAGTAAAGAAGTACGCCAAAACCGAGAAAACCGAGTTCGAAGGAAGAATCGAAATGACGCGCGAGAAGTTGAAGCGCTGTCCAGCCATGAGCATTATCACGACCAGCGCGAGGGCGGCGAAGAAAGGCATTGCAGCAGTTAGGGAAGAAGAGTCGACGAAGCCCAGCACCGGCCCGACGATTATTCCGAGCGCAATGAGCATGAGAATGTCGGGAACGTCGGTTACCTCGAAGATTTTAGCCGCCAGGTAGCCGGCTACTATTATCAAGCCGGACAACGCGATTCCGAAAAGCAAGTCAACCATTTTCTCAACGCGTCACTTCAAAGCCCCTTACCTGCGAATACAATTCCGCGGCGGCCTTGTTTTTCTCGAAGTGCAAGCGAATCGGTGCAATCAACGCGTCCAGTTCGGTTGCAACCGCGTTCTTCAAGTCAGGCGCTTTCAGCTTGTCTGCCACGAAGTCCTTTTCGAGAGCAGAGTAAGAGTCGTAGTCAAGCGGGCCCCCGAACTTAGCGGGCCGTTCGACGTGCACTGCCGGCTTGGCGCGGAAAACGATTTCGCGCGCGTACTCGAGAACAGGATTGCCTTCAACCTGCTTCGGGGGGCAAAAGGCCTTGTTTATCTTGCGCGCTATTTCCTGCGCCGAGTCGTGGACGAAAATGCATGTTTCGGGCTTGCTCTTGCTCATCTTGGCGTCTATTTCCAAGTCCGCCGCGCTTTCGTCGGACTGGCTTGCGCTGCCCATTCCCGAAAGCGAGAGAAGCATGCGGTGGTGGACTGCAACCGGCTTCTTGAAACCTATTGAATCCGCGACGTCGCGCGCCAGCATGTTCGCCTTGCGCTGGTCCATTCCAAGCTGGCAGATGTCCACGCCCATGTGAAAAATGTCGGCGGCCTGCATTGACGGGTAAAACAGTTGCGCGACCTGCTTCACGTCGCCCTCTTTTCTTCCGGCGATTTGCAGGCACTTCGTCGTCCGCGCCAGAGTGTGGTGCTTGGCGACCAAGATGACTTTCTTCCAGTACTCGCCGTCGTCGAAGTAGTCCTTGTGCCAGACTACGTTGACTTTGCTCAAATCCACTCCCGCGGCCTTCCAGACTTCCAGAAAGTATTTTCCCACGAGCCGCACGCGCTCGAGGTCGCCGCCCATTTTGTTGTTTATCCACGCAAACGAGTCGGCCAAAAGCAGGTTGAACTTCACTCCCGCTTTAAGCAAATCCTTGACAAGAAGCGGGCGGTATACGCCGACGGGCAAGTGCGCGACGCCGGATGGCTCGAAGCCGTCGTACGCCAGCGGGTGGTCGTTGGTTTCCAGCAGCGCGCGCAGCTCTTCCTCGGTAACCACTTCTTCCGCAATTCCCTTTATGAGTTGAAAACGAGTTTCGACGTCCATAACGCTTCGCACCCTCGGAATTTAAGAGGGAAAAGAGTTTTAAATAAGGTTCGCAAAATTAATTGCAACTCATTTTCTTAAAATGGGGAGTTGACCCTTCGCGGGAAGGGTAGAGAACCATGAGAGCGTCTCGCTTTCTAGGGAATACTGAAAAGGTGCATTTAACATGGACTTGAACAAGTCGATCCGCATGGCAGTCGACACCGGCAAAGTCGTGCTTGGCAGCGACAAGACGACCAAGGCGGCGTTGAGCGGAAACGCGAAAATGATCATAGTAGCCGCAAACTGTCCTGCCGAGCGCAAGCAGGACTTGAAGCACTACAGCCAGTTGTCCGACGTTCCCGTGCTGGAATACATTGGAAGCGCGATTGAACTGGGAAACGTGTGCGGAAAACCATTTCCAGTAGCTGCAATGACGGTTCTCGACGCGGGAAACTCGGACTTGCTCGACGCAGTGAAGAAACAGTGATTTTGTAATGCCGACGCTTTCCCTGGAAGACATTCAGCTCATGAACTTCATTGAGACGAGCACCGGCGCCAAGGCCAACGACCTGGTGCGCGAAGACGACACCCTGATAATAGTCGTCCAAAAAGGCGACTTGGGAAAAGCAATAGGCAAAGGCGGCGCAAACGCGCAGAAGCTCAAGCAGAAAATCGGGAAGGAAATTGCGGTAATCGAAGACGCGGACGACCCCAAGACTTTCGTCGCAAACGCCCTGGCACCCGCGGTGCTGCGCAGCGTCGACATCTCCGAAGAAGGGGGAAGGAAAGTCGCGGTCGTAAGCGTTGACGCAAAGAACAAGGGAAGCGCAATAGGAAGAGGCGGCGAGAAAATCAAGAGAGCCCGCATTCTGATGCAAAGAAAATTCGGTTTTGACGACGTGAAAATACGCTGAAAAGGTGAATTGATTGGGAAAGGGATTGTTCGCGGGAAGACAGCTTGAACGCAACCGCAAGAGAATGCGGTGGAAGAAAAAGCCGTGGAAGCGAAAAGCGCTCGGCCTCAAGTTCAAGTACGACCCGCTCGAAGGAGCGCCCCAAGCCAAGGGAATAGTCATAAAGAAGGAAGGCAAGGAACAAAAACAGCCTCACTCGGGAATCATCAAATGCGTGCGCGTTCAATTAATCAAGAACGGAAAGAAAGTCAGCGCACACTGCCCGCGAGACAAGGCAATCGATTTCATTGACGAGCACGACGAAGTCACCATCGCGGGACTCGGAGGCTCGCAGAGAGGACAAATGGGCTCGATTCCCGGAGTCCGCTACAAAGTAGTCGCAGTAAACGGCATCGACCTCGACCAACTGAGGACGAAGAAGAAAGAAAAGCCCAAGAGGTAAGTCTGCATGGAAAAACTGTTCGGAAAATACTCGTACGAAGGAATAGTCGTAAACGACCCCAGCTTGGCTCCATACGTTTCGCTGAAGCCGCTGGAATACCCGCACACTTACGCGCGGCACGCCAACAAACAATTCGCGAAAGCAAAAGTCAACCTCGTAGAGAGGCTGGCGAACAAGCTCATGCGCGGCGGAACAGGAGAAAAGCTTGGAGGAAAAGTCATTCGCACGCACGGAAAACTCCAGGGCAAGAAAACCAAGGTCCTGCGCATAGTCGAAGAAGCTTTTGCGAAAGTCTCGGACGAAACCAAGCAAAACCCGATACAGCTCCTCGTACGCGCAGTCGAAAACTCGGCTCCCCGCGAAGACGTCACGAGAGTGCGCATGGGAGGAATCGCCTACCAAGTCGCGACCGACGTCGGCGCACAACGACGCCTGGACATGGCGTTGCGCAACATCGCGCTGTCCGCAATCACGGGTTCGTTCGGAAAGCCGACTAACCTCGCGCAAGCCCTCGCCAAGGAAATCATTCTTGCGGGCTCGGGAAGCGCGGACAGTTACGCAATAAAACGCAGGAACGACACCGAACGCATGGCAAAGTCGGCGAGGTAAAAAATTTTCAAAGAGAGTGAGTGAAAATGGCGAAGAAAGAAGTAGTCGCAGAACACGTAGCACAACTCATGAAAAACCGCGAAAACATCCGCAACATCGGCATCGTGGCACACGTGGACCACGGCAAGTCCACTTTAAGCGACACGCTGGTGGCAAGAGCGGGACTGATTTCCCAGGAACTCGCCGGAGAACAGAGAGTCCTCGACTTCGAAGAACTCGAGCAACAACGCGGAATCACCATCAAAGCAGCCAACATCTCGATTCCCGTCAACTTCAGGGAAAAAGACTACCTCATCAACCTCATCGACACGCCGGGGCACGTGGACTTCGGAGGACACGTCACGCGAGCGCTCCGCGCCGTCGACGGATGCATCCTCGTAGTCGACTGCGTCGAAGGAATCATGCCCCAAACCGAAACCGTGCTGCGCCAGGCGCTGAAAGAAAAAGTCAAGCCCGTCCTCTTCATAAACAAGATAGACCGCTTCATCAACGAACTCAAGCTCGACTCGAACGCAATGCAGCAAAAGTTCCTGCGCATAATCACGGGCGTAAACAAGTTGATCAACAACTACGGCCCCGCCGAGTTCAAGGAAGCCTGGCAAATCAAAGTAGAGTCAGGCAACGTCGCATTCGGAACCGCGTTCAACAAATGGGCCATTTCCTACCCCGTAATGAAGGAAAAGAACGTCAGCTTCAAGAAAATGTACGAACTCTGCGCAGCCGGACAGCACAAGGAACTCCAGCAAATAGCGCCGCTCGCCGACGTAATACTCGAGTTGATTCTAGACCAGCTGCCAAACCCCCTGATTGCGCAGAAGTACCGCGTTCCAACCCTCTGGCACGGCGACTTGACCACCGAAGAAGGAAAAGGAATGATGGAATGCAACCCCAAAGCCAAAGTCTGCTTCGCAGTCACCGCAATCCAGATGGACCCCCACGCAGGAGAAGTCGCAGTCGGACGACTCTTCTCAGGAACCCTGCGCAAAGGAAGCGAACTCTACGTCGCCTCCCAGTACAAGACGGAAAAACTCCAGCAAGTCGCGATTTACATGGGACCCGACCGAGTCATTCTCGACGAAGTGCCGGCAGGCAACATCGTCGCCCTAGTCGGGTTGAAGGAAGTCTACGCAGGAGAAACAATCAGCGAAGGCGAAATGGCCCACACTTTCGAAAAAATCAAGCACCACAGCGAACCAGTAGTCACGAAATCAATTGAAGCCAAGAACCCGAAGGACCTCGTCCGCCTGACTGACGTGTTGCACAAGATGGCGAAGGAAGACCCGACTATAAGAGTAGAACTCAACCAAGCCACGGGAGAACACTTACTCAGCGGAATGGGAGAACTGCACCTGGAAATCATCGAGTACAAAATCCGCAAGGAAAAAGGCATTGAAATCATCACCACGCCGCCGATCGTCGTCTACCACGAAACCATTTTCGGAAAAGGACCCGTGCTGGAAGGCAAGTCGCCCAACAAGCACAACAAGTTCAAGATAAGCGTCGAACCCCTCGAAGAAACCGTGTTGAAGGCCTTCAACGAAGGAGAAATCGACGAAAAAATGAAGGGCAAAGACCTCCAAGAACGCCTGCTAAAAGCCGGCTTGCCGCGCGAAGAATCAAAGAAAGTGCTGGCAATACACGAAAACAACATTTTCATCGACGCAACCAAAGGCGTGCAATACCTGCAGGACATCATGGAACTGATGATCGAAGCATTCGAGGAAGCAGTCGAACAAGGACCACTAGCGAAAGAAAAATGCATCGGAGTCAAAGTCAAGCTAACCGACGCGACGATCCACGTCGACCCCGCCCACCGCGGACCAGCGCAAATCATGCCGGCGGTAAAACGCCCGATTTACGCGGGAATGCTGCAGGCGCAGTGCGCGCTGCTCGAACCCAAGCAAAAGCTCGTCGTAAACAGCCCCAGCGAGTACATGAGCGGAATAATCAACCAAATCCAAGGACGCCGCGGACAAATCCAGGACATGATCCAAGAAGGAGAAGCAGTCACCATCGAAGCCAAGGTCCCGGTTGCTGAAATGTTCGGATTCGCCTCCGAAATCCGCAGCGCATCGCAGGGACGAGCCGTTTGGTACACGGAGTACGCCGGATACGAAAAACTTCCGACCGAACTCCAGAACCGCGTCGTCACGCAAATCCGCAAGCGCAAAGGCGAGCCCGAAAACCCGCCGACGCCAAGCGACTTCCTCGACTGAGGAAGCCCTTCCTTTTCTTTATTTTTTACCCGGAGGACCGCATAAACCTTACCCCTACAATTTAACAAAAATAGCAACTTTTATAAATAAGTAGGGGTAAAACTTTTTCATGGCTTCGATTCGGAAAAGGAAAGTGGGAAAGCACACATACTACTACTTGGAACACGCGCTGCGCAGGAACGGAAAAGTGGAAAAGCGCGAGCTCTACCTAGGCAAGACTCTTCCCAAAAACCTTAACGAAATCAAAAGCAACTTTCTCGGTCAGGTCTACAAAGAAAAATGGTTTTCCGCCCTGGAAAAAATAAGGAACGCCGCCGCAAAAGAAAACCGCGTCACCCCGCCGTCCGCGCGCGAACAGGAACTGGAAAAGTTTTCCATAAAATTCACTTACGACACGCAGCGTATCGAAGGCTCTACGTTGACGCTTCGCGAAACGGCAGACTTGCTCGAGAAAGGCATTTCCCCCCGCGCGAAACCAGTCCGCGACGCAAAGGAAGCCGAAGCACACCAAAAACTATTTTACGAAATGCTTGAAACTAAGAAGAATCCTTCGCTCCAACTGGTTTTGGAATGGCACCACAAACTCTTTTCAGAAACCAAGCCGGACCTCGCAGGCAAAGTGAGACAACACCAGGTAGCAATTGCGGGAAGCAGGTTCATGCCGCCTTCGCCGGCCGAAGTACCGCCGTTGCTCGGCGAGTTTTTCAAGTGGTATGCGCGGAGCAAGGACAAGACGCATCCCGTCGAACTAGCTGCGCTCGCGCACTTGAAGTTCGTCACAATTCATCCCTTCGCAGACGGCAACGGCAGAGTCTCAAGGCTTTTGATGAACTTTGTGCTATATCGCAACGGATTCCCAATGCTGAACATTCCTTACGAAGGAAGAAGCGGTTACTACCGCGCGCTTGAACGCGCGCAAACCAAGCGCTTAGACGCCACGTTCGTCCAATGGCTCTTCAAACGATACCTAAAGGAATACGCGCGCTACCTGAAGGTCAAACAAAAATGAAGAAGATTCGCGCGCCGCCGTTCAGCCTATGCAACTCGCTCGAGTGCGGGCAAGTCTTCGGCTGGAAAAAGCACGGCGACGGCTACGCAGGCGTACTAAGAGGCAAAAAAGTTTTCGTCCGACAGCGCAGCTCCCTGCTGGAATTCCAAGGCGCTTCCGTGAAAGAAATGCGAAACTACTTTGCCTTAGACCACGACTTGAACGCAGTCTACCGCGAAATCTCGGTAGACGACAACCTCCGCAAAGCAGTCAAAGAATTCAGAGGACTCAGGATTTTGAGGCAGGAACCGTGGGAATGCGCCGTCTCGTTCCTCTGCAGCCAGAACTCCAACATTCCGCGAATCGAAAAAATGCTTTACAACCTCCGCAAGCGGTTTGGAACGCCGTTGGACAAAGACACGAGGGCATTTCCGACTCCCGCGCAGCTTTCGAAAGCAACTGAAAAACAGTTGAAACAATGCGGGCTGGGATACCGCGCGAAGTACGTCAAAAAGTTTGCGGACCACATCGCGCGGCACAAAGACGACTTTCTTGCTCTGAAGAAACTTTCTTACGAAAAAGCACGGGAAAAGCTGATGAACCACTTGGGAATCGGGCCGAAAGTAGCGGACTGCGTCTGCTTGTACGCCCTGGAAAAGCTGGAAGCGTTCCCGATCGACGCGTGGATGAAGAAAGTGCTTGAAAAAAAATACGGGAAAAAAGAGGGGTACGCGAAATCGGCCGAGTTCGCTCGAAAGCGCTTCGGCCGCTTCGCGGGATACGCCCAACTCTACTTGTTCGCGTGGGCGCGCTCAAAACGTCATTCTCTCAAGTAAGGCTTGAGCAACTGCCTGGCGGTGCCGTAGTTGTCCACCCTCATTGCGAGAACCGAGCTGCCTGTTTCCTTGGAGAGCAGGTAGACGTTCTCGATGTTCACGCCTCGCTCGCCTAGGGTAGTGCTTATTCTCGCGAGTTCACCCGGCCTGTCCTGCAGTCTCAGCATGAGAATGTCGGAATCCACCACGTTGTAGCCGAGTTTTTCAAGCACGGTACGCGCTTTCGAGGCGTTCCGGGTGATCAGGCGGATGACTCCGCTGTCTCCCATCGCCTCCGCTGCAAGAGCCTCTATGTTTATGTGGTTTCTGCCTAGCGCCTCCGAAATGCCTGCCAGTACGCCTGGCTGGTTCGGGGCAATCACGTGCAGTTCTTTCACGTCGGCCACCTCCTGTTTCTTCTGGGGTTTCAGTTATTCTGGGCAACAGGGTTATTAAGTGTTGCCGCGTCAGTCTTACAGAAAACGAATTTTACGGCTTTACAAGAGGTGTCTCGAATGGTTGAGGCAAGGGATTATTTAAAGAAACTCAGCGAAATGCACGCACCGTCAGGCATGGAAGACGAAGTAGCCGACTTCATGCAAAAAGAATTCGAGAAACACGGCTTCAACACCGAGCGCGACGTCCTCGGAAACGTCATAGCACGAAAAGGCAAGGGCAAGAAAGTACTTGTCGCCGCGCACATGGACGAACCCGCCTTCGCCGTTTCCAGCGTAACTAAAGAAGGCTTCCTAAAGTTCGTTAAAGTAGGGGGATTGTACGACGGAATCCTGCCCACCAGCCGCGTGGCAGTGCACGCAAAAGAAAGAATTACGGGAGTAATCGGAGCAAAGCCACCCCACCTCATGAAAGACGAGGAAGAAAAAAAACTAATTGAATTCGAGCAAATGTTCGTAGACATAGGAGCTTCAAGCGCAACCGAAACCGCAAAACTGGGAATCCGACCCGGAACCTTCATCACCTTCGACTCGCCCTACCGCGAACTGAGGAACGGACTCGCGTTAGGCAAGGCATTCGACGACAGAAGCGGCTGCGCCGCCCTCCTCTCGCTGGCAAGCAGGCTAAAGAACTTCGACGGCTGCGAAGCCTGCCTCGTCGGAACCATCCGGGAGGAAACGGGGTTGTTCGGAGCCGCCATGGCCGCCTTCAAGCTCGAACCCGACTTCGCGATTTCGTTGGACGTAACCCTCGCAGGAGGAACGCCGGACGTCACGGAAGAAAAAATTCCAGTAAAACTCGGCGCGGGCCCGGCGCTGGGAGTAATAGAAGGCGGAGGCAGGGGCCTGATAATGAGCAACAAGCTCATCCAATGGGCAGAAAAAACCGCTGCCGCGAAAAAAATTCCCATGCAGTTCGAAGTAAGCGACAGGGGACGGAGCGACGCGTCAAGCATGCAGTACTCCCGCGCGGGAGTCCTCGCCGCAAGCATAGGCATTCCCTCGCGCTACATCCACTCGCCAAACGAAATGGTCGACTTAAAAGACGTCGAAAACTCGACGTTACTGGTTGAAGCCCTGTTGAAAGAATTTCCGTCGTTCAAGCCCTAGGCAAGGACTATCGACGGCTTGAAAGGCATTGCGCGAACCCTCTTTTCTTCCACGGAGTCTTCCTCGCGCTCGACTTTCACTTCCAAACCACTTTCCTTCGACAGGAACGCCGTCGCCTGCTTGAGCGCGCCGAACTCGTCCAACTGTTTTCTGCCGCGCAGTTCAAAGAAATTCCGCGACGCGTACTGCTTCAGCGCTTCGTCGGTCAAAACAAGTTCTTCCGGCTTCGCCGCTTTTTCGAGCGCTTTAGACAACGCGTCCGCCTTGGCCTTCGAACCGATTATTACGGTTGCCTTGGTTGCCTTGATTTTCACGAGTTCCTTGACTTTCCTCAAGTCCGCAAAAACCGCTGCAACGTAGTCTTCCGCCTCCTCGATTTCGAGCGCAATCCTTTCTTCGCGGACTTCCGGCCACGCGGCGTGCGAAGCAAAGCCCTTGCCCCCCGATTGTTCCCACAGTTCTTCGCAAACGTGCGGAACCATTGGGCAAAGCAATAGAATCCATCTCTCCGCAATTTCCTTTGCGACAAACGCCTTCTCGTCTTCAGTCGAGCGGCGCGAGAAGTAATCCCACGCGTTCAACAAGCTGTAGAACGAGCTCTGGACGTAGTTGCGCAACGAAAACTCTTCAAGCGCCTTCGTCGATTCCAGCACCGACGTTTCGAACTTGCTGAGCATCCACTTTACTGCAATCGAGTCCGGCTGCTTCTTAGGCGCCTTCTCCGACAACTCGGTCAACAAAAGCACTAGCTCCGCCCATTTGACGAAACTCCTCCGAGTGGCTTCGAGGTCCCTGTCCCTGAAGTCGAGCACTGAACCGAATTCGGCGGCGGCCGAAACGTAGAGCCTGAACAAGTCGGCGCCGTACTTTTCCTTAATGCTTGAAAGAATGATCACGTTGCCTTTGCTCTTGCTCATCTTCGCTCCCTCGCGGACGAGCATTTCGTTCAACGACAACGCACGCGGCCAGTGCTTCGGCCCGAAGACTGCCGTGTGGGCGAAAATGAAGAAACTCAAGTGGTTCGTAATGTGCGCCACCGCAGTGTGCCTCAAGTCGTTCGGATACCAGTACTCGAACTCCTTGCGAATCGACTTCAGCACAAGCGGTTGCACTCCACAGGTTTTTGCAACCGTTTCCGCAGTTCCTTCGCCGAGGAAGACGAAGTCGAAGAATTCCTCGCGCAGTTGCTCGGGCTTCAAACCAAAACGCCGAATCTGCTTGATTACGGTGTAGAACGCCATGTAAATCGTCGAGTCGCTCAACGACTCGATTATCCACTCGTTCGCAAAAGGCAGCTGCGTTCCCAGCCCCCTCCTCCTTGCGCACGGGCGTTTGTCGAGCCAGGCGAAAATGTCTTCGAACTGCTTCTTGTAATTCGACGGGAAAATGAACATTCTTTCCAGGCAGTCGTTCGCGCGGTCCTTCCAGCCATGCGCGTTGAAGTCGATGAACCACTGGTTCTCCATAACTGCGGCAATGACCTGGCCGCCGCACCTGCACTTTGCGGGCCTCGTCGTTTCGTAGAAATCGGCGGCGACCTTCTTTTTCTTCAGCCACGCGATTACGTCGTCCTTTGCTTCGTCGATTTTTCTTCCCGCGAACTCGCCGCAGTTCCTTCCGAGAGTTCCCTCGTAGAACTCTTTCTTGTACAACTCGGCGGTTGCCTTGTCCAGCTTCGGCTTTTCACGCGCGTTCGCGATTTTCATGCGCTCGCAAATCTCGACCGCCGGCAGTTCTCCGTAGCCCGGCGACGAAATCAATGGAATGGGCTTGATTGCATTAACCGCCTCGGCAATCCCGTATTTCTGCAGCGTCTTCTCGTCTTTCTTCAAGTCAGCCAACGCCATCCAATCGTACGGCGCGTGCGCGGGAACGCTGTGCACGAACCCGCTCGCGTTTTCCGGATCCACGAAGGACGCGGGAAGCACTGTGACCTTTGTTCCAAGCGGCGAGACAAGCGTTTTTCCAATGAATTTTTCTCCCGAAATTTTTTCCAGAACCCTAACGGAATGGTTTTGCAGCGCCAGTTTTTCCGCAGCCGGCTGGCTGACGTACCACGTTTCGCCGTCCACGGTCGCCTTAACGTACTCGACTGACGGGTTGACGAACATGTTAGTTATTCCGAACACTGTTTCGGGACGCAGCGTGCTGGAGACAATAAAAGCGTTTTCGCCTTCGACTTTGAACTTCAAGGCAATGAACGTCTGCAGGTCAACAGGGTTCGTGTCCCCGTCTTGAATGTCATCTTCGCCCGCCGCATTTGCGCACGACTTGCAGTAAAGCAACGGGTAAGCGGCTTGCTTGAGGTAGCCTTTTTTCTTGTACTTGTGGAACTGCCATTCCACGAACTTGTTGTACTCCCTGTCGCCGGTAGTGAACTGCCTGCTCAAGTCAAGCGAGTAGCCGAGGCTCTTGAAGTCCTCGATTATCTTAGAAGAAAAGTATTCAACGACTTTCTTCGGGTCCGCGAAGCTCTTCACGATTTTTTCAACTGTCTTCGCGTCTTTCTCGTAAGTGCCGACGTAATCTTTGTACAGTTTTAGCGCTTCCAGGTCGCCGGCAGCGATTTTCGCGCTCACCGCAAGCACGGGAGTTCCCGTAATGTGGAAAGCCATTGGCCACAGCAGGTTGAATCCCTGCATGCGCTTGAAACGCGCTATAACGTCGCCATAAGTGTAAGTCCTTCCGTGCCCGACGTGCAGCGTTCCGCTCACGTACGGATAGGGAACGGTGAAAAAGAACTTGGGCTTGCGCTCGTCGGGCGCGGGCTCGAAAGCCTTTTCCGAGTACCAGCGCCGCTGCCACTTGTCTTCAATAGCCCTGAAATCAAGTGCCAAAAACAGTCACCGATTGGAAAATAATTGCGGCGCCAAAGTTATTAATTGTTTTAGGAGCGCTTGATGAACAAGCCGCACCAGCACCGGCCTTCGGTTCTCCAAATTCCTTGCGCCTCGAAGTTACACGGACACAACAGCGAGGAGTCAAGTTTCGCGGCGGAAGCCGAGATCCGGCACGGGCAGTACTTCAAGCCCTTCTTCTCCAAGTTGGCGTAAACGCCGTCCACTACGCGGTCGACGTGCACTTTCTCCGGGTTCAACGCGAAGGCGTTGTTGTCGCAGTATTTCTCGATTGCCGCACGGAATTCTTGTTTTGGCATCGGGTCGGCGGAAGCGTTTTCGAACAAAAGCTTCTTCGCCTCGTCGGCGTCGACTTCAACGTACTTGTTCAACTGCATGCAAGTCGGACACTTTTCGGGCGCGTTAACTCCCCAGTGCACGTCGCCGCAGACGGTGCACCGGAAAAACTTTTTCGCCACGCCAAAACCTTCAAGTTATTTCCAGCCGGCCTTCCATTCCGAATTCCCTGTGCCCCGGCGCCGAGCAGTAGAACGGGAAGGTTCCGGACTGGTTTGCCAAAAACTCTATTGACTCGGTTCCGCCCGGCGAAAGCAAGTGCGTCGACTTGAATCCCTCGACAACCAGGCTGTGGGCGGTAGTGCCGGCGTTCCTGAAAATGATTCGCACGATGTCGCCGCGTTCCACTGAAATAACGTCGGGAGTGAAGTTGAATTCGCGGCTTTCAACAGTGAATTCCTTGACCGGACTCTGCTGCCTCGGCAATACGGTAATCGGGGGCGGGCTTACGCCCGGCGTTGTTTGAACGGAGGGCGTGGGAGTGGCAGTCACCTGAGGAGCGGGTTGCGAGGTAGTGCAGCCCGCAAGCAAAACCGCCGCGAACAGGCACAGAACGCCTAAGAACTTGAAATCCATTTTTCAAACCGACCTCTCTATAACGACTCCAAAATTCCGAAGGCGTTCGCGCTATTAAAAGTTGCGTTAATTCCGCGGGCAGTCCTGCGGACAAGAAGAAACCGTTTCAGCACACGGACACCCGATTGCCATACAGACTATTTCCTGGCAGACTCCGTCGCCGCACAAGTTCCTACAATTTTCGGCAGGATGAACGAGTTTCCACCTGTCTTCTGGAGGAATTTCCTGCACGAAAGTCCTGCCGTCCGGCGCCCTGCACTGCACGGGATAAGTCTCCATCACGGGGTTGCCTGCCGCGGCGCATTCGTCGAAGTTGTTTACCCGTTCCGTGGTCTGCGTGAGTACCGAAGCAAAGTAAACTATTACTAGTATTGCCGCCAGCAAAATAACCGCAACTGCAAACGAAGGCATGCTTTGTTTTTTCATCACAACCGTATTCGAAGCGATTTAATAAAAGTCCACGCCTTTCGTTAGGCCGGGCTAACGAGCGAAGGCAAATAAATACCTAAAGGCGTTAAGCGTTGTTCATGGCGAGAAAAGCCCAGGGGTCGCTCGAGTATATAGTACTGATCGGCGCCGTACTGTTCTTCATCGTACTGGTTGTAGTGGTGACGAAAACCAACGTATTATCCGGCGGCAGCGAAACGACTCAAACCAACATGCAGCAGTGGAACACGACCGTAAACGCCGCGTGCGACATAGGCATTCCCTGTCCCTCCGGCTACGAGTGCGCGGCAAACGGAAGCTGCGTAATTCCGCTCGCACCGTCTTGCACGGTTAACATTACAGCGGCGGACCTTCCGTATACTACTACTCCCGGGCCGGGCGTTTATTGCCTGACTGAAGATGCTGCGTTACCCGTCGGCAACGCGATTACAATTACTTCCTCGGACGTCGAACTGAATTGTTTTAACCACGTGCTTAGCGGCGCTGGTCCCGTTTGCGGAGCCATGCAGGTGGGCGTTTTTGTAGGTCCTGCGCTGCCGGCGTTGTCGAACGTGACTGTAAAGAACTGCAACTTGCACGACTTCTGCGGAGCAATGTACCTCGCCAACATGACTAGTGGAAACGTTTCATACAACGACGCTCACGACAACTATTATGGACTAGTGGTGGCTGGCAATGGCACTACTTACTCTTCGAACAACGTTTCCTCTAACTTGTTCAGGGGCTTTGCTATCCTCAGCCAATCTTTTTCAAACATTTTCTCAAGTAACCGCGCTTGCGACAACAACTGCTCTGGTGGAACATGTCAAGACTTTCGTTTCGGCAACGAGCAAACAAGTATTGACAGCACTTGCGGCACAGGCGGCTGCTATCAAAGCGCCGCCTGGCCGATGTGTTCCAGCGGCTTGGGCGGTTACAGCAACTGCAACTTCACCTGCTGAAGCAAAAACGGGCTCGACGGCAAGGCCAAAGCAAATAAATCCGATAGCGGTAAGCTCTCTCATGCCAAGAAAAGCACAGGCCTCGCTCGAACACGTCATACTGATAGGAGCCCTCCTGTTTTTCGTCGCAATAATAATAGTAATCACCAAAACCAACGTCTTGTACGGCGGCAGCGAAACGACGAAAACCAACGTCCAGCAACTCAGCACGGCGATAAACGCAGTGTGCGACCTCGGCATACCCTGCCCGACTGGCTACGACTGCGCGGCAAACGGAAGCTGCATTGCCGGCTGCATCGGCACGACCGTCACTTCGTGCATAACAATCAGTTCCCCCGGCAGTTACTGCGTGGAAAGCAACCTCTCCAGCTCCGGCACCTGCATCACCATTTCCGCCAACGACGTTTCCTTCGACTGCCACAACCACGCCATAACCGGCCCCACCGGCTCGGGCTACGGCGTTTCATTATGGCACGTGAACAACGCGACCGTCAAACGATGCACGGTCAAACAATTTGCCACCGGCGTGTACTTGTACGATTCCGCGACCAACAATTTGATTGAAGACAATTTGCTGACCGGCAACAACATCGGAGCGCAGACGGGCGCCATGGGAAGCAATTCGGGCAACAACTTTTCTTACAACAACATTTCAAGCAACACCCAATTGGGACTGGACATATCTTATGCTCTCAACGGCGCAATAGAACAGAACGAGATACGCTACAATTCAATGGGAGGAATATCGTCTTACTGGGGTGGCGGCCACTTCATTGCAAACAATGAAATAACGGACAACGGCGGATACGGCATTAACTTCTTCACGCCCTCGTCGAAAAGCACGATTTACTCCAACAACCTGTCCGCCAACAACAACTGCGGAATATACTTGTACGGCCCCGGCGCGCCCGGCCACAACATTTCCTACAACGAAATTTCCTACACCTCCGGCAGCCCCGGAGCAATATGCGGCACTACGTGGGCGCCCGACACGATAATAGAACACAATACAATGAACAACAACCTGTACGGCGTTTACTTAACGGGCGGCTTGATGTCGCAGTTCAACTACAACACCCTGTGCGACAACACCAACTACGACGTCTACGTTTCTAACGCACAAGTCGCTTCAGTTGCGGGCAACACCTGCGGCGCGGGCAAGTGCTACCAAGGAGGAGTGTGGGGTATCTGCATGCCGAACGTCGCGGGAGCCGGCAACTGCAATCACTGCTGCAGCGGAAACTGTCTGCCGGCCGTGTCGCTCAACGAGCCGACGAACGGCGCGACACTCGCAAAAGGAGAGGTCGTTTCGTTCAACTATACTCCTTCCGACGAAGTGGGCTTTAAGAACGCCACGCTGTACACGGACGAGGACGGCACGTGGAAAGCATACGAATCCAATTCAACGCCTATCACGAACGGCGCGAAAAACACGATAGCCCACACGATTACCACCACGTCCGGAACCTACGCCTGGAACGTCCTCGCCTGCGACACCGACGACGCGTGCAGCTGGGCTGCTTCAAACTATTCCTTCACAATACCCTGCGACCCCGGAGAAATCTGTTACTGCGGCTACTCCGTAGGCTCGCCGGGAAACTATTACTTGAGCGAAAACCTCAGCTGCGTCGTAAGCGGCATTGCGGTAAACGCGAACGACGTTCGCATTGACTGCAACGGGCACGAAATAAGCGGTCCGGGAGGCTTCACGGGAATCGCTACGGCCGCGCTGGCGTCGAACATCACGGTCTTCAACTGCACCATAAAAAACTACAATTACGCCATCCGATACGTCTCTAACACGGACAGCCGAATAATCGAAAACCGGCTTGAAAACAACTGGGCGGGCGTATGGCTTTCCGAATGGTACGGCATAGCCATGCAAACGTTAATTGAAAACAACACAATAGACAACACAAACTACGCCGTCTACTTGGAATCCAGTAGTTTGGAAAACCAGTCGAACATCATGAGAAACAACACTTTAACCAACGGCGCAACCTCCTGGGCTTCCGGAATTGAGGTTCACTCGGGAAACAACACAATAGAAAACAACCGAGTATCAAACTATTACTACGGCATCATCGTGGGGGCGGCGTACACTCAAATAAAAAATAATTTCATTTCCTCCAGCGCGGAAGGAATCATATTCTACAACATCAACTACTCGCTTGTCTACGGCAACGCCATAACTAACGCCTCGTTCGCCGGCGTATACACTTCCGACGGTTCCAACGCCAACATTTCCTACAATGAAATAAACGACTCCAACTACGGCATTATGGCACAACTTGGAGTACCCCTTCAAAACAGTAACATCTCATACAACAAGATAACCAACACAACCAGTTCCGGAATTTGGCTGTACGGCTCGCAGTACAACACCGTTTCCTACAACAACGTTTCATACAACCAAGGGTACGGCGCCGAGTTTTTTGACGTGAGCAACAACACAATAGCATACAACAACATAACCAGAAACGGCTACACCGGACTCTACTTCGCAACCTACACGATTTCTACAGAGTACAACACCGCGCTAGGCAACACCATAACCAACAACAGCAACGGCATTTTTTTCGCCGGCTACAACGATACCCTGCGAACGCGGTACAACAACGTTTCCTCGAACACCATAGACGACAACAGCGCGGTCGGCGTGCACGTCTACGACTCCTACAGCGACTCAAACTACTTTACAGACAACCAGATTTGCGGAAGCACCAGCACTGCGTTCGCCGTGTACGCGTCTCAAAACCCTGCTTCAGGCAACAAGTGCGACGCAGGCAAGTGCTACCAAACCGACGCGCACAACGTGTGCGTGCCCAACGTCGCGGGATATGGCAACTGCAACAACGCGTGCTGAAGCGAAAACGGGTTCGGCAGCCGCCGAAGACAATGCTTTGTTTTTAATCCGCCTTAACCTAACTTCCCTACAACCTGATGCAAAATGAGTCTTGAAATAAGCGCGGGAAAACCCCGGCCAATAGTCACGGCATTAGTAGTAGTGGCCATCGCGGCAATCATTTTCTTCTCCATCTCGCGAATCGGATACTTCTGGGTAATGCTCGCCCCCAACCTAGTCCTGCTTCTAGTGACTCTAGTAATGCTGTTCGCCTTCTTCGAAAAAAAACCCGAGAAAAAAATGGCGCCAAAAGACTATCCCCGCCTCACCGTAATCCTGCCAGTGCACAACGCGCAGGAAACAATTGAGAAAGCAATCGAGCGCGTGCGCAACTCAGACTACCCCTACGGAATTGAAGTGATCGCGGTTGACGACGCAAGCACCGACTCCTCGCCCCAGATACTTGCGAAGCTCAAGGGCGTGAAAGTGCTGACAATGAAGAAAAACGTGGGAAAAGCCGCTGCGTTGAACGCCGGCGCCAAGCTCGCGAAAGGAGAAGTAATTGCGTTCGTGGACGCGGATTCTTACGTTGAAAAAACTGCGTTCAAGCACGCGGTCGAAGCGATTCTGGAAGACGACGAAATAGGCGCCGCAACCTGCTTCATCCGAGTAGCTGACGCAAACAAGTCGATTCTCAGGAAAGTACAGGAAATCGAGTACTACACGGGATTCGGGTTCGCGGCGCTGGCCAGCCACTTGCTGGACGCCATTTTCGTCACCCCCGGCCCGACTACGGTGTTCAGGAAAACGGCGTTCGAGAAAATACACGGCTTCGACGAACACAATATTACTGAAGACCTGGAAATGGCGTGGCGGTTGAGGCGCCACGGCTTCGGAATAGCCTACTCACCGGACTCGATTGTCTACACCGAAGTTCCCGACACGATAAAGGCGTTGTACCGCCAGCGGCTCAGGTGGTACCGCGGAAAATTGTTTAACGTACGCAAGTACTCGGACATGCTGTTCAACAAGAAGTACGGCAACTTCGGCTTGTTCATGCTCCCCGGCTCTTTTTCCGCCGAGTTCGCCGGAATAGTCCTCAGCTTCTCGTTCGTCTACCTACTGTTCAGACAAGCGGCTTGGCTGGCGTCCTACCTGGCTTCAAGCCTCGCAGTCGGAACGCTTTCGCTTGACTTGAGCGGATTCGCGTTAGTCGGCACGTCGGCAATAGCAATGGGAGCGGTAATAGTCATTCCGTGGATTTTCGCGCTCTACTTGAGTTACGGCATGGCGGGAAGAAAATTCGGGTTGCGCCAAGTGCCCCAACTCTTTCTCTTCCTCTTCTTCTACGGAACAGTAGTGTCGTTCTTTTACTGCGCAAGCTTCATTAAGGAAGTAAACAGAAGTGATTACAAATGGAAGTAAAGAAAGGACTGTACTTGAAGGCGGCGCTTGCGGCGCTCGCGCTTTTCATAATATCCGTTTCAGTCGGCTACTATGTAGAAGCACAGAATTACTCCGCGCTTGAAACAAAGCTGGCCGACATCGAAGACAGCACGCAGACGGCCCTGCTGGTCAACCTGTTCATGCAAACCCACAATGCTTCCTCGATGTGCAGCGCGCTTGAAACGGAGTTGAGCGACGTCGAACGCGAAACTTACTCGGTCTACACGCAGCTCGAGCAAAACAAGGGAATGAACATACTCACGAACTACGATTCCCTGCGCAAGAAATACTTCCTGATGAACATGCGGTTTTACCTGACCCTCCGCGCGTACAAGCAAAGCTGCGGCGACCCGACGCTTCAACCAATTCTCTTCTTCTACAACTCGCAAAACGAATGCCCCGAATGCGCGGCTCAAGGAAAAGTCCTCGACTCGCTGCGCCAACGCTGCTCGAATTACCGCGTTTACGCGTTTCCGAACGACGTCGAGCAAATCAGCATGATAAAAACATTCAAGGCCTACTACCACGTGGCAACCGCCCCGTCGCTAGTAGTGAACGACGAGACTCTAACGGGAATACAGGGCGAGCCACAGGTAATGGCGCGCGCTCCCTGCGTGCAAACTACATAAAAGAAGAAACGCGGGGAGGGGGATTTGAACCCCCGAGGCGCAAAGCGCCACCAGCTTAGCAGGCTGGCGCCATAGCCACTAGGCGACCCCCGCACTAGAGAAAATTATTTTGGCGCACTGCGTTATTAACGATTACGACAACAGCGTCTTTGCCGCTTGGGAAACATCCTGCGCCCTCACTACCGTGACGCCGAGGGAGGCAAGCGCGGCTTCGTCTTTAATGGACTGATTTTCCGCGACTACGACTACATTCTTTCCTGCGCCAACTGAAGCAAGGATTTTTTCCTCGATTCCGTCGACTTCCAGCAGCGTCCCGTTTTCGTCAATGGCCGCGCTGACTGCAGTTCCTTCCCGCAGCGTTCTTCCGCTGGCGAGCGAAGCAATCGCCATTGTAAATGCCGTGCCTGCGCTTTCGCCGCTCACTGCCTCGTGGCCACCGGTTGTTTCAAGAACAAGGTCCACTGAAGAAAGCGAGCGGCCGACAACGCGTTCGGCGTTGAGCCTTGCCTTGCGCAACGAGTTCTCCACGTCGTCGGTAAAACTGGTGCCGGCTACGTTTACGAGAATGCGTCCGCTTCCCTGAAGCAAGTAAAGCCGGAACGGAACTACTACGCCGCGGCCGTCTTCGGTTATTGCCAGTGCATTGAAGTCAATGCTCGGGCTCTGCGACGGCGCGTTATAGTAAGCAGCAAAGAAAGCGGTTGCCCCCGCGACGAACGCGATTGCTAGCACGAGCAACAAGTTGGACTTCACTGCAAATCAACCCGCATTATTTCATAGGCTTGCGAAACGTTTGCCACTTCAATTAGTTGAACGCCCGTTTCTTCCGAGACATTCACCGACTCTATTACCGTAACGCTTTGCGTGCGGCAGCTCGTGAACGGCGTTCCTCCGACGTACTCAGTAGTACAGGATTGGTTTTGCATCGTCCGCGAAACCGAATCAATCGACTCGCCCACCGGAACCAGGAAAAGCAAGTAACCGGCTTCCTTTACTGCACGCGCCTTGTCCAGGATTCTGCCCACGCGCGTAATCCTTCCATCCGGCTCGAGCGCGCCGGTGATCAGCGTGTCGTTGCGCAATTTTCCTTCAAGCAGCGCCAGTCCCGCAATCGCCGCGGCCGCCCCGGCGCTCCTGCCGCCCACTGCAACCGAAGGCGCGGTCAAAGAATAAAACAAGTCAAACGCGGACGCGTTGCCATCGGCGAAAGCGCGCGCGTACTCGGCGGCAACACTCAAAGAAACCTGGGTGTCGTTGTTCACAATAGGGTTCGCGGGGTCCGGAACTGGAATCCAGTTGCGCGGGCTTCCGGCAACTGCGGCAGGCCTCGCGACGACAGTCAGTTCCGCCAGAACCCCTCCTTCGGAAGCTGCTGCGGGAAGCTTTAGTTTAATCACGCGCTCTTCCGCTTGCGCAATGGGTTCAACCGAAGGACTGGCGAACGGAGCTTCTGAAGGAGTTGAAACAAAACCCGTGTTTTGAAGAGGCCGCGGAGTCGGCGAAGCAGCGGCTTGCTGGAATTCAGCAGAGTAACCCAAGTAAACAGCCATTACCGCCGCGACGGCGACCAAGAACAGCAACAACGCCTTCAAACCCAACACCTTTACGAAAGAAATTAGCTTACGCACTAATAAAAAGTCGTTTTGGGCGCTTTTTTGAAAAGCCGCTTTTTAGTGCAGGTCTTTCGAGGCGCCGGAGCGAAGGCGGAGACGCCGAAGAAAAAAGTGCAGTGCAGTTCCGGCTCCGCGGGTTGAAAACGCTGGGCCGCTTCCGGTTTGCCGAGGCTTGCCTCGTCCTTGTTTTCTGCGAGCACGCGCCAAAGGGCTTAGAGTTGCTCCTTCCGGCCTGGCTCGTTTTGCTCTTCGCCGCGTAACGCAGGGCAAGGAGTCTACGGCAGTGTCCCGGGCCGGATTCGGTCAACGAGTCCGTCCCTCGGTTTCGCCGCGCCGTAAAGGGGATTTGCGTCTGCAGGGAACCCCTAGCTCCCCAGCTAGCCGAAACTGCAAACGTATTTTGGTTTCCCGCTTATTTAAGGCAAGAGGCCAACGGGATTTTATACTCTTGATTCTTTGGTTTTGTTCATGCGCGCGCAAATCGCTCTGGAGTACTTGATTCTAGCCGCGGCAGTGGTAGTGTTCGCGGCCGCAATCTACTTTTTCATCAGTGGATACGCGTACGCGCCGTCCGTCAACAAGTCGCTTACTCCTTTGTTCGGGTCAAGCGAGGGCTATAATCCGTTGAACCAGAGCGTCCCGACGCGCGGCGGCTTCTACGGATTCGTGCGAAACTGGACTACTCCAACGGTTCCTCCGTGAAAACCGTTTTAAAGCAAAAAGCGCTTTCGTTCCTCATGCGCAAGCCACGAAAAGCACAGACTGCAATCGAATACCTGCTGATGATCGGCGCAGTAATCATCTTCGTTATCGGCATAAACTACCTGGTTTCATACTACGTGTACGCGCCGAGCGAAAGCCAGGCCAACGTGGTAAGCGCAGGCATCCAACAGTTTTTGGAAGGCCTGAGGTTCGTGCCCACTGCCACGCCGCCAGCGCCTCCATCGCTTTCATGCGGCACGACTATAAACGCGTCAGGAACTTATTCGCTCTCAAGCGACTTGGTTTGCCCGCAATACGGCTTGCTCATCAACGCGTCAAGCGTCGTCCTCGACTGCCAGCACTACACTATAACCGGCCCAATGACCGATTGTTCCTCGCCATATAGCGGAATAGCAGTCATCGGCAGCCAAACCGGAGTAACGATTCAAAACTGCATCGTAACCAATTTTTGTTACTGCATAACCGCGGGAACCGCCTGGTGGTTTGGAGAACTGTCTAACGGAATCATAAGAGACAACTACGCCAACGCCTGCTACTACGGGTTAACCGGCTCCATGTCAAGCACTTCCTTCACAGACAACAACGCCAGCAACAACGTGTTTGCCGGAGTATACTTTGCAATCCCAAACAACGACTTTAGCAACACGCGCGCCTGCGACAACGCCGTCTTCGACTTCGATTTCGTTGCGTCTCAAGCAAGCAACACCAACAGTTACTGCGGCAACAACTACTGCTACCAAACCGACGCCTGGAACCTCTGCACTCCCAACAACCCAACGTACGGCAACTGCCAGCACTGCTGCGGTAGGTGCCCGCCGGCAGTAACGCTGGACGCGCCGAACGGCGCTTCCTTCGCAAGACACGACGTCGTCGCCTTCAACTACACGCCTTCCGACGACGAAGCGTTCGCCAACGCAACGCTGTACACCAACGAGAGCGGAACTTGGGCAGAACGCGCCTACAACGCAAGCCCGCTGACCAACGACACGCTGAACACCATCTACTACCAAGTCGACAACACCGGAACATTCGAGTGGAACGTCTTGGTCTGCGACGACGACGCCTGCGGCTGGGCTGCTTCAAACTATTCCTTCACAGTAACCTGCGCAGTCGGAGAAATTTGTTACTGCCCGTACGCCATTTCGCTCGCGGGAAGCTACCTGGTAACAACCGACTTGACGTCCTCGTCCGGCACCTGCATATTCATACACGCTTCCAGCGTGAACTTGGACTGCCAGAACCACGTAATCACCGGCCCAGGAAGCGGCGAGGGAATACAAATGTATGACGGAAACTACGTTAACGTAACGAACTGCACGATCAAAAACTTCCTGTACGGAATCCTAGCCGGCAATAACACTTATGCAAGAATAACAAACAACACGCTTTACTCTAACACCTACGGCTTCATAGTAATAGGCAGTTTAAACAACAGTTTGTTGCAGTCCAACAACGTTTCCAACAACACACAGGACGGAGTATACTTTACGACGGGCGCCAGCGAGAACAATGATCTTACCGAAAACGTGCTCTCCAGCAATGGATACTACGGCCTGAGATCTACGTTCGCTACTTTAAGAAACTGGACTATTGCAAACAACCGGATAACATCCAACGTCTACTCGGGAATAACCTCCTACTACGAATCAGACCGGATGCTATACCTGAATATCTCGCACAACAACGTTTCTTACAACGGAAACAATGGCTTAGTCTTGTACAACTTCGCGAACGGAACCATTTTCAACAACACGATATTCAACAACACCGGCTACGGCTTATTCCTGGGCGCCTACACTCCTGGCGACGCGGCGTACAACAACATCACCAACAACACGATAAACAACAACACAGCATACGGCGTTTACTTAGACGGATACAACGCGACGATGAAAGTCAGCGACAACAACTTCTCTTACAACACAATCAATTACAATGCCCAATACGGCCTTTACTTCCGAAACGACTTGTACACCGGCCCAAACACTCTGTACTACAACAACCTATGCAACAACGGAGCGTCTTACTACGACATTTACTCGCCGGCGACAGGCAGCGCGCAGACGGGCTCAACTGGCGACATGTGCGGCGCGGGCAAGTGCTACCAGGGCGGTGTCTACAACGTGTGCGTGCCGAACGTCGGCGGCGCGGGAAATTGCCAGCAAAACTGTCCGACAGCGGCAACGCCGATTTCCTCGTGTCCATACACTATTTCGCTCGCGGGAAGCTACGCGGTAACAACCGACTTGTCTTGCGCAGGCAACGGAATAACCGTAAGCGCTTCCAACGTCAACCTCGACTGCCAGAACCACGTGCTCACCGGACCGGGAAGCAGTACGGGAATAGGCATATCAGCAACGTACAACTACGTCAACGTCACGAACTGCACGGTCAAAAACTTCCAGAACGGAATTTCGATGAACAACAACGACTACTCCAGGCTAATCAACAACACGGCGTACTCCAACACCAACAACGGCATTTACATCCAGTCGACGAGCGACTCAAACACTTTCCAAAACAACAACGCGTCGTACAACACGCAGCACGGAATATACTTGTACGGCGACGCGAACAGCAACCAGTTCGTCACAAACATCGCGCGCAAGAACGGTTACAGCGGAATAAACTTCAACAGCGCCAGCGGCTATCCAGGAAGCAACAACGTTTCCGGAAACACGGTTGAAAACAACACGCAATACGGCTTCTACTGCTCCGGCTGGTGCGACCCCAATTACTTCTCGAACAACCGCTTCTGCTTCAACGGCGCGTCGTACTACGACTTTTACGCGGCA
>JACCLL010000049.1 GCA_013425325.1 Microcaldota archaeon
GGATTTGAACGCCTCGTGGGAAGGGTGCGCAAGCGGTTTCAACGCCTCGCGCGTCACGGAATGCGCGGAGGGAAACGAGGCGGACGACATCCTGCGCCGCGACGTTGACTTCGCTTCCCAAGTCGGAGCTTCCGGTTCTCCCGTTTACTTGGTCAACAACCAAGTTCGTTTCTCGGGAGTTCTTTCCCAGGCCACGCTGGCGCGCTACGCGTGCGCGGCCAACGCGGGAATGGGCGGCTGCAACGCCACCCTGCCGCAGACGCCCCAAGACGCCATAACGCAGGGGTGTGCAATGACTATTGCACGGGGCGCTTGAGGAAAAGGAGTTAAATAGGGTCGTTGAAAAACTTCCGTAAAAGGAGTAGGGTTGGTTTTAATGGGATTTGTTTCTCTCGTCGGGTACGCGTTCGATGCCTACCGCCGCAACGTAAAGCTCATCAGCTTCTTCAGCATTCCGTTCCTGATTGTTTTTCCGCTTGTTCTCGCAATGCCCAACTTTACTGCGTTGGGCGGAATTTTCTTGCGCTTTGCCAGCATACAGCGCGACTTGAGCTTGTTCGACGGACTGGTGATTCTGGCGGCTCTCGCCATTTCACTCATATTGTTTTCGCTCGCAATCGTCGCGGTAAATCTTCTGATCAAGTCGCAGCGCACTCTGCTGCGTTTGACTACGCACGACATTGAGACAATCGAGTCGGGAACGTTCAAGTTGTTCTGGGTTTACGCGATAGTGTTCGCCTTCGTGTTTGCAGTGAACTACGCGCTATACGACTATGGCTTGCACACTACTCTCGGTGCGCTGATTTCTTTCATTGCGGCGGCCGCCGTTTTCTTCGTGCCCCAGGCAATAGTGGTTGAAAACGTTGAACTGCGCCACGCGGTAGGCAGAAGCATTTCAGTCGCCTTGCGCCGCCTGCCTTACTTCCTCGGACTCCTCGTCGTCGCGGGCGTGCTACTGCTCGTCAACGCCTGGATTTTCCTCGAAATAGGCAACGGACTCGGCGAAGCGGCGTTGTACGCGCGCTACGCGGCAATAGTAGTCAACGCATTGTTTATCCTGCCGTTCATCGAGTGCCTCAAAACCCAGGTTTACTTGAGCAAGTACACTATTCTAGACTGAGCATCTAGCAACGCCCGCAAAAAGGTAGTTTTCGCTTTGAGCAACATATTGGTACTCGCTGAAAAGCCGCAGGCGGCCGCGAAAATAGCCGCTGCCCTCGCCGAAGCCACTCCCAAGCAAGTGCGCAAGAAACAGACTTACTGGTTCGAGTTCGAGCGCGGCGGCAATCACTTGTTTGTCGTGCCGGCCGTCGGTCACTTGTACGGACTGCGTTCGACTGAAAAAGGCTACAAATACCCTTCTTTCGATGTAGAGTGGGCGCCGTCTTCCGAAATAAGCAAGGGAAGCGCGTTCACTAAAGACTACCTGCACAACATAGAGACGCTGGCGAAGAAAGCCGACGAATTCGTTGCAGCAACCGACTGGGACCTGGAGGGCGAAGTCATTGCAGCCAACATTCTCGAGTACGGATGCGGCGTAAAAAACCAGAAGAGAATGTATTTCTCGACTCTAGTCGCCGAAGACTTGGTCGACGCGTTCGAGAACTCCAAGCCCCAGGACAAGAAAGCAGTCGAAGCAGGCAGGACCCGTCACGAAGTCGACTGGATTTGGGGCATAAACCTATCGCGGGCGTTGATGGCCGCAATAAAGAAAGCCGGCGCATTCAGGGTAATGAGCATCGGACGCGTGCAAGGGCCCGCGCTCGCGCTTTTAGCCAAGAAAGAAAAGGAAATCGCTGCGTTCAAGCCCGAGCCATACTGGCAGTTGTTCGCCCACGAACTGCCTCACGAACTCAAGTTTTCCCACGAGGAAGACAAGTTCTTCGACAAAACAGTGGCGCAGAAAGCGTACGAAAACAGTTTGGCCGGACAAAGGAACGCGCGCGTCACTTCCGTTGAAAAGAAGGAGTATAAGCAAACGCCTCCCGCGCCCTTTGACCTGACTACCCTGCAGATGGAAGCGTACCGCGCGTTCGGCTTGCCGCCGACCCAGACGCTTCAAGTAGCGCAGGAATTGTACGAAGCCGCGTTGATTTCTTATCCCCGCACTGCTTCCGAAAAACTTTCTGCAAAGCTCAACCTCCAGAAAATAATTCAAAAACTCGCAGACAACCCCGCGTACGCCGAATTGGCCAAAAAACTAATTTCAGGAAAGCGCTTCAAGCCACATGAAGGCAAGAAGGAAGACCCTGCCCACCCGGCAATCCACCCCACCGGCCAAAAACCCGGTTCGTTGCCGGACTACCAGCGCAAGGTATACGACTTGATAGCAAAGCGTTTTCTCGCCTGCTTTGCGCCGGAGGCAAGGCGCGAGTCGGCAACGGTCCGCATTGCGCTCGGCTCCGAGCCTTACTCGGTTTCCGGAGCGCGTACGGTTGAACTCGGGTGGATAGAGTTCTACGCGCCTTACGCCGAGTTCGACGAAGTCACGCTTCCGTCGTTCAAGGAAGGACAGGCAATACAGGTGACGAAAGTCGAAATGGTCGAAAAGCAGACGCAGCCTCCCAAGCGCTTTACGCAAGCCTCGCTGGTCAAGAAACTGGAGGACTTGGAGCTGGGAACAAAGGCGACTCGCGCAACCATTGTACAGACGTTGTTCGACCGGGGCTATGCAACTGGAAAAAGCATTGAAGCAACCCCGCTCGGAATGACGGTGTACGACGCGCTGGACAAGAGCGCGTCGGAAATCTTGAGCGAGGACATGACGCGCGGCCTCGAAAAAGAAATGGATGAAATACAGGAGGGCAAGCAGTCTTCCGACAAGGTAGTGGCCGACAGCCGCAAGGAACTCTCTTCGATTCTGTCAAAATTCCGTCCCAAAGAGGAGGAAGTAGGGCAAGAGTTGTTGAAAGGCCTGCGCAGCACGCAGTACGCCGCAGCCGTGTTGGGCAAGTGCAACAAGTGCGAGAAGGGAATGCTGGTTGTCAGAAAAAGCAAGTTCGGCTACTTCGTGGGCTGCAACGCCTATCCCGAATGCCGCAACCTCTATCCCCTGCCGAAGGAAGCGATCGTGAAGGCAACTGGAAAAATGTGCGAAAAATGCAATACTCCTATTGTTACCGTAATCCGACGGGGAAAACGGCCTTTCAGAATGTGTCTCGACACCAAGTGCGAGACGAAGAAAAACTGGGGCAAAAAGGAAGCAGCCGGGTAGCCGTTTTCTCATTATTTGTTTAGTTGTTTTACAGAAACGCTTTTAATTCTTTTTATCTAAATTTGTGATAATATGATTACGAGATTAGATATGGCGCGCATGGAGCACTTGTTCGGCTCGCGAACCCGCGCCGCGCTTTTGGCGAAGCTCTTCGAAGAGCCCGGCGAAAGCTACTACTTGCGCGAACTCTCGAAGGAACTCGAGCTTGCGTTCAGCGCAGTGCACCGTGAAATGGAAAACCTAGAGCGGCTGGGGCTCGTGCTCGAAGAGCGCAGGGGACGCGAAAGGTTCTTCTGCGTAAACCGGGGTTCGCCAGTTGCAAGAGAACTGCGCCGCGTGTTCATTTGCGTGCGCGTCAGGAAGTGATGTTATTGAAGATTGAATTGAATCCGAGGCTTTCGGCGCGCGAGAACGTCGCTCGTTACTATAATGAAGCAAAGGAATTCAAGCGAAAGCGCGAGCGCATCAAGACAGCCATGACCGAGCTGAAGGCTCGCGTTGCCGCGCTGGAAAAAGCTTCGGTGCAAGAAGCGGCGAAAAAGCCGGCGGTGCGCGTCAAGACCGCGCGCGAAAAGCAGTGGTTCGAAAAATTCCGTTGGCTAAACACTTCCAACGGCTTTCTTGCGCTAGCGGGAAGGGACGCGAAGCAGAACGAGTTGCTGGTTGCAAAGCACTTGGAGGACGGCGACTTGTTTTTCCACGCGGACGTCCACGGCGCGCCGGCGACTATCCTGAAGAAAGGGCAGGACGCGCCTGAAGAAGACCTGCGCGAGTGCGCCGAGTTTGCAGCCGCTTACTCTAGCGCGTGGAAAGCGGGGCATGGAGCCGCGGACGTTTATTGCGTGAAGCCCGATCAAGTGAGCAAGTACTCGCACGGAGAGTACGTTGCAAAAGGCGGGTTCATGATTCGAGGCGAAAGAAAGTGGTTCCGGGGTGTTGCGCTGAAACTGCGCATCGCCGCCGAGGAAGGAAGGCCGGTTGTAAAACCGTCTTCTGCCGCAGGCGTGCAAGTACTTCCGGGAAGCGGGAAGAAGGCGGTTGTAGCGGAAGCCGTTAAAAAAAGATTGGGGCTAACTTCTTCCGATGAAGTGATTTCGCTTCTTCCTAATGGTGATTCTGAAATAGCTTGATTGGAGGTTTGGTTTTCATGACAGAAAGAAAAGACCTTGACTTGAAAGTTGCTGAAGCGCTTCAAATCGATTACGCAAAGCGCGTCGCGAGACTCGACTCTAATTCGCGCAAGGCAATTGGTGTAACGACCGGAGACGTCATCGAGATATTAGGCAAGCGTTCCAGCGCGGCCCTCGTCTTGCCGGCCCACCCGGGCGACGAAGGACTTGGAATAATCCGAATCGATGGAATCCTGCGTTCGGACACGGGCGTCGGGCTCGGCGACCGCATTCGCGTGCGCAAAGCCGAAATCCGCGAAGCAAAGAAAGTCGTTCTTGCGCCGCAGCAGCCGTCGCGCTACGCGCCCGGATTCAACGACTACGTCAAGAAAACGCTGATGGGAAGGCCGCTTGCAAAAGGCTATACCGTTTCAGTAAGCGTTTTCGGAACCAATTTCCCGTTCGCAGTAGGCCACACCACCCCGCAGGGAATTGTTTTAGTCAACGCCGAAACGGAGTTGATTCTCAAGGACGAGCCGATGAAGGAACTCGGAAAAATAGCTACTGTTACCTACGAGGACGTCGGCGGCTTGAAGGACGAAGTCCAGAAAATCAGGGAAATGATTGAACTGCCCATGCGCCACCCCGAGTTGTTCGAGCGCTTGGGCATCGAGCCCCCGAAGGGAGTTATGATCTACGGCCCGCCCGGAACAGGAAAAACCTTGCTGGCCAAGGCGGTCGCCAACGAGAGCGAAGCCCACTTCATTACGATTGCCGGACCAGAGATAGTCAGCAAGTTCGTCGGAGAAGCCGAGGAACGCCTGCGCGCCATTTTCCAGGAGGCCGAGCAAAACGCGCCGTCGATTGTTTTCATTGACGAAATCGACGCGATTGCGCCGAAGCGCGAGGAAGTAATGGGCGAAGTCGAAAAACGCATCGTCAGCCAACTGCTTGCGTTGATGGACGGCTTGAAGAGCCGCGGCCAAGTCGTAGTCATCGCCGCAACTAACCGGCCTAACGCCATCGACCCCGCGCTACGCAGACCCGGCCGCTTCGACCGTGAAATAGAAATAGGCGTTCCAGACAAGAAAGGCCGCAAAGAAATCCTGTTGATTCACACGCGCGGCATGCCTCTTGCGAAAGACGTGAGCCTCGACGAACTGGCTTCGCTTACGCACGGCTTCGTTGGAGCCGACATGCTGAGCTTGTGCAAGGAAGCCGCAATGAAAGTGCTGCGCAGAATCCTGCCGAAAATAAACTTGGAAGAGACGATTCCCCCAAAGATTCTCGAAGAGCTAACCGTCACGCGCCAGGACTTCGACGGCGCTCTCCGTGAAGTAAGGCCGTCTGCAATGCGCGAGATTTTAGTCGAAGTTCCCAACGTCAGATGGGACCAAATCGGCGGGCTCGAGGGAGTAAAGCGCGAGCTCCGCGAAGCAGTGGATCTTCCGCTCAAGAGGCCGGAAGTGTTCGAGCGAATGGGAATCCGACCGGTGCGCGGAATTCTTTTGTTCGGGCCGCCCGGCACGGGAAAAACCTTGCTTGCCAAAGCAGTTGCTACCGAAAGCGAGGCCAACTTCATTGCAATACGCGGCCCCGAACTCATTTCGAAATGGGTGGGCGAGTCCGAGAAGGGATTGCGCGAAATCTTCCGCAAGGCTCGCTTGGTGGCGCCGGCAATTATTTTCTTCGACGAAATCGACTCGCTTGCCCCTTCGCGCGGAGGCGACGACGGCGCTCACGTAATGGAGCGCGTGGTAAACACGCTGTTGGCTGAAATGGATGGCTTGCAGACGCTGAAAAACATCGTAGTAATTGGAGCGACAAACCGCGTTGACATTCTCGATCCGGGATTGCTTAGGCCAGGAAGGTTCGACAAACTGCTTGAAGTGCCTGCTCCCGACGCCGAGGCGCGGTTGTCGATCCTCAAAGTGCACACCAAGGGAATGCCGCTCAGTCCCGACGTTGACTTGAAGGAATTGATAAAGAAAACCGAGGGCTACAGCGGAGCGGACGTCGAAGCGCTGTGCAGAGAAGCGGCGATGGTGGCGTTGCGCGAGGACTTGGAAGCCAAAAACGTTTCAATCAAGCACTTCCACAAAGCGCTTCAAATGATCAGGCCGTCCCTCGTACAGCCCGCAAAGAAGGAAGCGAGGAGAGGCTACGACTGAGCGTGAATTGGAAATGAACTTGCGCATAATGGGTTACTCGTTCGTCGTCCTGGCGTGCGCCGCAGCGCTTTCCTACGCCTTTTCGATTCAAGGCGTTGAAGGAACGCTGGTCGACACTCCGTGGAAGTTGTTTGCCGCAGTAATCGGCTTTGCCATTGCGGCTGGCCTGCTGTATCCTTACGTTAGGGGCGTGCGCAAGGGAGATTCCATGGTTACTTCGATGGCGCGCAGGCGCCAGCAGCCCGGCGGCTCGTTCTTTGCCTTCACTGAAACCGTTTTTGCAACCGCGCTTGAAAACGGCTTCAAGGGAGGCAAGGTCAGAGTAAGGCTTCCCGACGGGCGTCGCGGCGAGGGAATAATACGGGGTTATGCGGGAACTCTTTCCCCGGCGTCCCTAGAGTTGACTGAAGCAGAGGCGTGATTCAATTGGACAGGGAAGAAATCAAGGAAATACTGGTTGCGGTGCTGGTGATCGCGCTTGCGTTCACCATGGCTAGCTGGGTGCGGACGCAAGACGTTGCCCAATTGCCTTACTTGTTTTTCATTGCGTTGGTTTCAGTAGGAACGGGTTTCGTGTTTCACGAGCTCGCGCACCGGGCGGTGGCGAGGCACTACGGCGCGTTCGCCGCGTTCAAGGCGTGGACGACGGGGTTGGCGCTTGCGTTGATGACTTCCGTGTTCGGAATGGTGTTCGCAGCCCCCGGTGCAGTCTACATTTTCGGCAGGCACTTGACAGTTGAACAAAACGGAAAAATTTCTTTGGCAGGGCCACTGACTAACTTGATTCTTGCACTCGTTTTTCTCGCGCTGCTAGTGGTTGTCAAGGGGCTGTGGGGAATCGAGACCGCGGCTGGGCAGTTTGCCTATGCCCTTACGCAAAGCGGTTTTTTCATAAATGCCTGGCTTGGCTTGTTTAACATGGTTCCGTTGTTTCCGTTGGACGGCGAGAAGATACTTCGCTGGAATCCGTTGGCCTGGGCCGTGACGGGGGGCGTGTTGTTTTTATTGGTGTTCAGCCCCAACTTATTGTTGAACCTCGTGGGGGGCTGAACTGGAAATGGTTTTGGACGACCGCGCGCAGGTCAGCGCAGAGCTGATCATCGTTATCGCCGCTTTGATTGCAGTCGCAGTAGTGCTGATTACGCAGCTGCAGAAGACGGCGCAGACTGGAAGCAGGGTTCTCGGAAACGAGACGAACAAGGCGTTCGACGAAATAGGCGACATCCACTGAACTAAAGTGGAGGGTTTGTCGTGAGTATTCTAAAGGACATCATCAGACAGGTAGTCACGTTTGACTTGAGCGCGAGGGACATCAAGCTCAAGGTAATGAATTTGTTCAGCGTCGGCGAACGCGACGCCGCTCTCATAATCATTCACGCCAAGAACGAGAAAAACAAGAAAGCGGTTGCGGCCGCGAAAAAGCGCTTGATTTTCTTGCCGCACTGCCTGCGCAACGCGGAACGCTTGAAGGCAGGAAAGTGCGCTGCTACTTTTGACGAAAACGGCTTTCACTGCCGGCAGTGCGAACCCAAGTGCCAGGTGGGCCAACTCGAGCGCCTGCTGAAGAGCCCGGTTTACGCAGTTCCCGGCAGCACAATGCTGTACCGCATAATAAAGCGCGAAAAACCCGACGCAGTAATCGGAGTCGGCTGCGTTCACGAAATTGAAGACGGCATTGCCGCCTGCGAAAGACTCGGTTTGCCCGTCCTTGGAATTCCTTTGGCAAACGAGGGTTGCTTCAACACGCTGCTGGACTTTGGCGAAGCCCGTGAAATGCTTGAGGAAATAGGCGAACTCAAGAATGCAAAGGCGTAGCCAGGCAAGCCTCGAGTACTTAGTTGTTCTAGCCGCTTTGTTCGCGTTCTTGGCCGCATTTGCTCCCTTGGTAAATTCAACGCGGGAACTCGCGCAGTACGCGGTTGTCGTGCGAACCCAGGAAAGCGCGTTTCACCGGGTAGTGGAAGCATGTTCGCAAGCATCGGTTTTCGGCTATTCGGCCGCTTCGTCCCGTGAAATAATTCTCGACGCCGACAAGACCCTGTTTTACTACAACGAGTCGACTGCAACGCTTTCAATGAGCTTCGTGCAAGGCAACCGGTCGAAAACGCTTTACGCGCAAACCGATTACGCCGTCGGCGTGGGTTCAAGCCAGCTGCGGAAAGGCAAGTACTTGGCTTCCGTCGTTTCCACGCCGTCAGGAATTCGCTTGGACTTCGCGCCTCAGCCGCTGAAGTAAACGGTTGCCTTCAGTTCGAAGAAGTTTTTGCCGTCGAAAAACAATCGCGTCGCCGAAACGCTTTGCTTGCCGCGTCCGCCGCAGTTTGTTTCAATCCTTTTTCCTTTCGCCTCCAGTTCCAAGCAGTAGTTTCCAAGGCCCGCCAGCACCTTGGCGTACTTTCTTTCGAGAAAAGCGTCTGCGGAATCGCTTCCCGCCGCCCACTCCGCGATTGCAGCTGAGTTTTCTCCTGATTTCAAGCCGATTTCCAGCAGGTCTTGCGCAACCATGTACTCGTACAGCGGAGCGTAAGTGGGTTGCGCGTTGTGCAACGCCGCAAAACCAAGGAGACTTACTGCAATGGTTAGCGAAAGCATTGCCTCGACTGAAAAAACTATTGCCTTCAACGCAATTCCTCCGCGCAGGCTTCAACGAACACTTCTTCTCCGTCCAGCAACGCTGGCCGGCGTACGCAAAAACCGTTTCCGCGCGCCGCTTTCAGTCCGACTACTTTGACCGAGACGCTGCGGTTCGAATGAAGCGTGAACGAAGCCGTTTGCGCGCGCTCGTCCAACACGTGCGAGTACGCCAGCGAGTCGGAGCACTTTGCCGCCCCTTCGGGAAAACAGTTTTTTAGAACAAAGTCTGCGGCTTCGACGGCTGTTTTTTCGGTTAACGCGGCTTTGTACGAGGAAGAATAGTTCGAGGCGGAGAGCCAGAACGCCGATAGGCACGTCGCGAGCGTCAGCATCGCGAGAAAAAAGGCGATTGAAACGTCTGTTGAAAAAATTCCTTTCAAGCCGGCTCACGCTCGTCGTGTGAAACAAACAGCGTTCCCGTTCCGGAAACCGTTGCAGCGCAGGCCACACGCGTTTTCAGCACGCTTCCGTTGGCTGAAACAAAGTCCGCAACCAATTCGTTAGAGCCGGAAGCGGAGTAGTTGCCTTGCTCCAGCGCCAGCGAAGTCCGCTTTCCGTCCAAGGCAAGGAAGTCGAGTTGGAGGCAAGTGTTTTCCGCGCCGTTTCTGGCGCGCGATTCAAGAGCCAGGTCGAGCGTTCGGCTGCCGACGTTGTTTTCGAAGGCGAAAAAGCCGGCCAGCAGCGCGAAGTAAGCGGCCATTGCAATCATCAGCTCCAGCGACGATTGTGCCTTCAACGAAATCCCTCGGGCGCAATTGCTATTGCCGCAACTCCTTCACGCGGCAGGAGAATGCTTGCGCCGAAGCAGAAGACGCGTCCTCCGCCCAGCGCGCTTGCGTCCGGGACCGACGCCAGTCCGTTGCGGGAAACGACTGCCCCTCCTTCCGGTGGCGCGTCGAGAAAAGCTTGGCTGAGTAAAAGCAGTTCTCCTTTCCAGCCGATTCCGTACTCCGAGAAGTCGTGCGCGGAACCTGGTTTGGAAAGCCGTTTTTCTTCAAGCATTTTTTCGCGAACGCGCGCGAGTTCGTCTTCGTCAACTGCGCCGAACCACACGTCGACCGCCGCCCCTTCTTTCGCGAACGCTGTTTCCGCGTGTTTCTCCCATTCTGCGAGCTTTTGCGCCGCGTCCTGCATGACTTGCTTCCTGTCCGCGCCGTGCGCGCTTGACAGAACTTGGTGCAGCGACTCCTTCAACGCGACTTCCACGTAATATCTTTTTTCCAGCGAAACGGCTTTGCGCACTGCGACCGCCGACTGCGCGGCGGTGGAATCGGCCAAGGCGTGCATTGTCGAGAGGGGCGCGACAAGGAGTAGTACGAGAACGAAACTGATTACTCCCCTCACGTCCAATGCCTCCTTAAGCGTTTTAAACTAAGGTCAGGTTAATAACTTTGTGAAAACCTTTTTCGCAGCATTGGCCGTGCTTGTGGTGCTGGCGTGTTCGGCTAGCGCTTACTCCGACTATTCTTTTGCGGTCAAGGCCGACGTGAAGGCGGACGGCGGAATGCACGTAGTTGAAAAAACGGTTTTCTTGTTCGACAGCGACAGCGAGCGCACTGAATTCGAGTCGTTCATGAACTCCGGCGAAAACTCCGTGCTTGAATGGAGGAAGTTCAGCAAAAACATTCGCTACCATTTCGGCGGCTCGTTGGTTGAGTCCGAGAGCGTGAAAATCAGCGCGCGCCGCGAGTACACCGTAAGCTTTTCAGCCGGTTCCGTGACGCTGGAGTACGACGTTTCGCCCGACATTTTCGTCAAGGAAAAGACGTCAAGCCGGGTCATGCAATACTCTCTCGACAGCTCTTACTTGTCTTTCGATATTTCGCGCAACCGAGAGCCCGTCTTGGGCAGCGGCGCGAGGCTTGAAATGACTCTGCCCGCCGACGCAACCGCAGTCGAAATAGCTCCGATTCCCGACGCGCGGGAAGGAAACACTTTTTCGTGGACGGGCCCGGTCATAGGCGCGTGGAAGGTAGTGTTCGAACGCGAACAGCCGTTGAGCGACGAAGTAAACGAGTTTTTCGCAAGCCTGTCCCAAAACGTGTTTGCTTTGATTCCATTCATTCTAGTGCTGGGGTTGATTGCGTTCGTTGCAGTCAAGCTGATGAAGTCGAAGTCGAGCTAGAAGCTTCCTTTCTTTGCGTAAACTGCTTTAACTAGCTCCGTTTCTTCGGGAGTGAACTCGAAGTAAGCGAACGCAGCGTCCGAAATCAGGAAAGGAAGACAGTCTTCGCGCGCTTCGCGCTTTGAAACGTGGAGTTTAGAGCCGACTTTCTTGCACGCGCTCTGTAACAATCCCCTGGAAGCGCGGCTTGCGCTCAAAGACTTTATTGAAGACGGAAAAGCGTATTTCACGAACTTATGGTATTGCTGCGCCTTGCTCATGGCAACTCCGCCAAGCGACAGCGCTCGCACGTACTTCAGCAGACTGTAGTCTTGTTTCTTGAATATTCTTCCGTTAAACACGCTTCCTCTCGAAAGCCAGTCGAACGCATCCGCGACTTCTTGGTGCGCTTCGTACTCTGCGGGAACGTTTTCGGAGAGCCATTTGATGAACAAGTCCAAGTCCACTTCGAGGTTGTCTCCCGCGCGGACTGCCTCCGAGTAGGAAGTGGTTTTGAAGACGGTTTTTACCGCGTTGAACACGCTTTCCTCTCGGTCTCTCGCCGAAGCAATTGCTCCCCCGCCGTCTCCCGCGCAATTGGCTTGCAAGTCGTTTATCGCGCTGCGCAAGTCGCCGCCCGCGTTTTTCGCGATTTCCTGAGTTACCGCGCACTCGACGCCTTCCTTTGAAGCGATTTTTTCCAACGCAACCCTAACGCTTGACGCGTTTACGCCCCTCATTTCGATTCCGATGCACAACGCGCGCAGCGGAGCAAGCTTCTGGTTCCAGTAATTGTTTGCAGTCAACAGAATCGGCTGCTGGGCGTCCTTGACTATGCGCAGCAATTCCGGTACTTGACCGCGGTCGAAAGCGCCGTCGACTTCGTCTATCAAAAGCAGTCGCTGTTCTCCGAACAATCCCCTGGAACAGGAACCGATTCCAATTAGTTTCTGCATGTTTTCCTGGTTGCGCAAGTCGGAAGCGTTTGTCTCGATTATGTCCCAGCCGAGTTCCTTTGCCAGCGCGTGCGCTAAAGCAGTTTTTCCCACGCCCGGCGGTCCGTGAAGCAGTATTGGCTTTGAGTGCTTTCCTCTCTGGAAGTCGAGCGCCCATTTTTTCACGGTTTCTTTTACCGCGTCGTTTCCCGCCACTTCGTCGACGGAAGAAGGAGCGTGCTTCTGGCACCACAGCAGGCTGTCTTTCTTCATTGAATCGAGAAGCTTTTTGGAGGCGAGGCTTAAAATGAGTTCGGGGGCATAATTTCCTTTGGCGGATTATCGTGCTAGTAGGATTAGTTGGATTGGCGAACAAAGGAAAGTCAACTCTATTTAATGCCTTGACCGAAGGCAACGCGGAAGTCGCCAACTACCCGTTTACCACAATTGACCCCAACAAGGGAGTGGCGTTTGTGGCAAAACCCTGTCCCCATACGGAACTCGGAAAGCCTTGCGCGCCCCGCAACAGCAAGTGCGTGGGTGGAACCCGCTTTGTTCCCATTAACGTGATTGACGTCGCCGGACTGGTTCCGGGCGCGCACGAAGGCAAGGGAAGGGGCAACCAGTTCTTGAGCGACTTGAGCCAAGCAGACGCGTTGATCTGCGTAGCCGACGCGTCCGGAGGAACTGACGACGAAGGAAAGCCGGTCGAGCTGGGTTCGCACGACCCATGCCGCGACGTCCAATTCCTAGAGCAGGAAGTGGATTACTGGCTTGCGGAAGTGCTGCACAGAAACGCGTTGAAGTGCCGAGGCAAGCCCGACCAGTTCAAGCAAGTCCTCGCCGGACTAAGGATTCCCGAAGAAGAGTTCAGGCACGCTGTTTCGGGCGACTACGCGCAAATATCTCTACAGCAGTACCTGCCTATTGCAACCGAGTTACGCAGGAAAACAAAGCCACTAGTAATCGCGGCTAACAAGGCGGACTTGCCAGGTGCGGCGGAAAACATCGAGAAAATTAAGGCAAAATTCCCTTATCCTGTCGTCGCCGTTTCGGCTGACGCAGAACTTTCCCTCAAACGCGCGGTTGCAAAAGGATGGGTTAAAATAATTCGCGCGAACGACCGCGAGTCGTTTGAATTAACTGCCCAAAACCTCGACCCCCGCGTCACGTCCGCGCTTGACCAGATAAAGAAAAAAACCATTGACAAATACGGTTCCACCGGCGTGCAGGAGCTATTGAACTTGATTGTATTCGACTTGCTTCACGCGATAGTAGTCTATCCCGTCGAGGACGAGAAAAAATGGGCCAACCACTTCGGCGACGTCCTGCCCGACGCGATTTTGCTGCCGAAGGGAAGCAAGGCCCTTGACTTGGCAGAGAAAATTCACAGCGACTTGGCAAAGGGCTTCCTGCACGCAATAGACGGCAGGACTAACATGAAAGTAAGCCGCGACTACGTGCTGAAGGACGGCGACGTGCTGAAAATAGTTTCAGCCAGATAGTTTTCCAATTGCCTGGTCGAAAGCCCTTTCCAGTTCTTCATCGAAAGCAACAAGCACTATTTCCTTGAGACTCGTTTTTTCCTTTCCCAGAAAGAACTTTATTGCGCCAACCATCGCGTGTGCCGCGTCGACTAAATTTACTCCTCCTACGCCGGTTCCCATGCCGGGAAATGCGATTGTTTGGCAGCCGAGTCGGGTTGCTTCGCGGAGCGCCGCGTGAGTGGCCATGTCAACTGCTTTGGCGTGAATTTTTTCAGCAGGCCTTACCATTGTCGGCGCGTGAATCACGTATCTGGCAGGAAGCGCTCCTGCGGAAACGCCGACTGCCTTGCCGACCGTGATTGGCGCGCAAGCCATTGCGTCTTTCTCGATTCTCTCGCCGCCGGCGGCCTTGAGAGCGGCTGCAACGCCGCCTCCCATTACCCCGAAAGAATTTGCTGGGTTTACGAGGGCGTCTGCACTCGTTTTAGTCAAATCGCCTCTGCGCACGCGCACGAAAACGCCTCTGAACTCGGTTTCATTCAAATTGCAACACCTACGCCGGGCGGATTCGCCGCGTTCTTCCCGCGCCGGGGGCGCCGGGCGTTCCCTGTACTGCCTCGGTTTTAATCAATCCTCTTTTCTCAAGCGATTCGATGTAGTTGCGGGCGGTTCTTTCCTTGATTCCGCTGCGCTCGAGTTCGGCGTACAAGTCGCCGGAAGTTATTCCGTTTGCGTTTTCCGGCTTTTCCAGTATTTCCATCGCGCGTTTTTCCGCTTCGGACAGGCTTTCGCGCGCCTTGTGCAGCTGCGCCGCGGTCTTGAAGACGGGTTCGAACGAAGGCGAGACCGGCTTTGAAACCGCGCTTTGCTTCACTGCAACGGCCGCGTCGGATTCCTCGAGTTTTTGCGCCCCCCTTCTTTCGGCGATCCTGGCCGCCGCGAGCAGGCTCTCTATTGCGACTCTTGCGTCTCCGCCTGCCTTTGCTCCATGCGCGGCGCACAACGCCAGCGCCTCGTCTTCGTACGCGCCGGGTGCAAGGGCTTTCTTGGCGCGCTCGTGTAGAATGTCCTTCAATTCGACTGGAGAGTATTGTTTGAACTCGAGTTGTCTTCCTCCGAAGGAACTTCTTATTCGCCCGTCGGCTCTTGCCAACAGTCCTGCGTCGTTGGTAATCGCGATTACGCCGATGTTGACTCCGTATTGCTCGTTTGCGCGGCTCAAGTCGTACAAAACCTTTTCTTCGCCTCTTGGAAAGAGGGCATCGAACTCGTCCAGCAACACTATTGCCGTTTTCTTGTCGGCTTTCAGCATTTCGGCAACGCGTTTTATCACTTCATCTGTTGCAACTCCCCTTCTCGGCAGGGGCATTCCCGCTGCTTCGCCTAACCGCGACAGAATTGCTTGACGGGAGTTGTTCTGCCAGCAGTTTGCAATTGCTACGCAGACCCGGTCCGAGCTTTCCGTCAGTTCCGTAAGCACGTGCTTCGCGCAAGTGGTTTTCCCAGTGCCGGGCGGTCCGAACGCGAATACGTTCTGCGGCTTTCGTCCCTCTGCGGCTGGCTTCAGCGCGTCAGCCAAGTCCCTGAGCTCCGCTTCGCGGTGTAAAACGTTTTCGGGTGCGTAGTCCGGCAAAAGCGGCCGCTCATCCCGAATCAATTGCTTTTCGCTCACGGGCATGCACTTATTATCCGCGTCGTCTTAAATAGCGTTTTCGAGAGGGTTGATTTTCTTGAAGAAAATTGCGCAAAACATTTTCTTGCTGGAGCTTCCCGAGCCTTCGTCCAACGCGTACGTGTTGTTGGGCGACAGCAAAGCCGCAATAGTCGATCCCAGTATTTGTTCGGAAAGACAACTGGACGCCGCTTTGACTGCCGGCGGGTTGTCGCGAAAAGATTTTTCCCGCGTTTTCTTGACTCACTCGCACGCCGACCACGCGTCGAACGCCCGGTTTTTTCCCAACGCGGTGTTGCGCGCTTCGTGCGAGACTCTTGAAAAGCTGCGCAAGAAGCACCCCGAATCGTTTTTCGCCGAATTCGGAGTCGGCTTTTTTGAAATTCCGCGCGCGGAGGAAGTGGTTGACGGCCAGTGCCTGAAGTTCAGCGGATTCGAATTGCTTTGCCTGCGCACGCCCGGTCACGTCCCAGACTCGGTGTGTTTCTTTGAAAAAAAGTCGAAAATTCTTTTCTCGGGCGACTCGCTTTTCCCCGTTTCGCTCACGGGTTCGGTTCCAAGAGTCTTTTACTCTCAAGGCGGTTCAGACCTTCTGCGCTCTTGGCAGAAGCTTGAAAAAGAATGCGTTGGCGCCAAGGTTTTGGCGCCTGGCCACGGCCCGATTTCAAAAGAAGTAGAAAAAGACTTGGAGGAATCGCGCCGCGCGATTGCCGGCGCGTTCTTGTAGGTTACGTTTATATTCTCGTTTCACAATTTTTATTCAGGTGGGCATATGGAACGGTATTTCCCTGAACATCCTCGTTCGAGAGTTGTAAACTTCTTGAAGAACATGGACATACGGCATAAAGTGATAACTAGGGCGGAGAAGGCGGATACTATTCACATTCCTTTACGCCCAAATGCGTCTTCTCTGAGTAGGCTAGGAAATATGTACGGAGTTAGTCCAGGGACGGAGCATTCGGACCTACTCCGGCATATTGTTTCAACAATGCGATTGCCCGACACGCATAGAGTAAACATTGTTCCAGTTACTAGACAAGTCGAGGACTTCGGCCCGAAACATGGAAAAATACCCGTAACCGTAGCGTATGAACTTAGGTTTGTGCCAAGAAAGCGTTAGTTGAATGCATTTCTTTAGTGGCATTTGATTTTGCGCGCCAGTTCTTTCTTTATTCTTTCCAGTTCTTCCGCGTCCTTTCCCTTCACTAATCGTAGAAGCTGTCTTGCGGGCATGACTTGATTGACTCTGGGGCCGAGTTGACGCAGCACGCGTCTGTCGAGCTTCCGCACGTCAGTTGCGCAACGCGGTCCTTTTGCTTTGCATGCTTTGCAGAGGGCGCTTTCCTCGCTGGTTACCTGCACTTTGGTTTCAGGGTTGCTTGCGATGCGCTCTAACGCGGGCGTAATTACTTGCTCGAATTGTTGTTTACCGCAGCCAAATACTTTCGTTGCCTGGTTCAATGTTTTGCGCTCTTCGGGGCGGTGGGCGTAGACGTCTAGAATGAGGAGGTGATGGCCCCGAAGCCGGATTGGCTCCGTGCGCTTTTTACTCCATTATTTCCATTTTGCCGAACTTGCCCAGCGTGAGCTGTGCCTTGTCCTGCCACGTGTTGACGTAGCCGTTCGTAATGTGTACGACTGTTCCGGGCTGGACTTTGTCGATGTCATCGTTCCACAGGACGAGCGTAATGGTTCCGGAAGCGTCTTTTATCGTCGCGTTTGCAACTCGCAGCACTCTTCCGCCTTTGTTGATTTCGCGGGGGGCTTCGATGTCCGCAATCTCGGCTTTTACTTCGACGTTTCCCGTGCCGGGCTTGAGTTCGCTTATTTTCATTTCCAAATTCACCTTATTGAGCATGCTTCCGAAGAAGTAAGCTTTACGCAACTCATTTTCTCCAAGCATGTTTATATGCGTTTTTCCTTTCAATGAATAGGGTTTTTGCGTTGCATGAGGACTTGGCTGACTACTGCGTAGAATTCGCGCTGTCGCATGGCGCTTCCTATGCGGAAGCTAGGCTGGAAGAACGGAGTTCAACGGGTTTTCTGCTGAAAAACGGGGTTCTAGAATCTGCTGCGTTCGACTCGTACGCGGGAATCGGAGCGCGTTTCGTGCTCCAAGGCGCACTGGGCTTCGTTGCAGTCAACCAGTTGACTAAGCCTTCGCTGGAAAAAACGCTGTCAACCGCCTTGAAAGTGACGAAGGCTTCCGCGAAAATAGCTGAAAAAACCGTTTTTGCGCCTTCCTTCGCGAAAAAAGCAAAGCACGAAGTACACTGCCGCAGGAGTCCGGAAGGCGTTTCAGCCGAAGAAAAGACTTCGCTGTTGCGCGAACTCGATTCGGCAGTGCTTGCTTCCAAAGCCAAAATAGTTTCGCGATACGTTTCGCTGTCGGACGACGTGGTTCGAAAGTATTACTCCAATTCGGAGGGCTCGCGAATCGAGTCGTTGACTCCGTACGTCAACGTATTCTACGCCTTTACAGTTGAAGCGGGCGGAAAGACGGCTCAACGCAACTGGCAGTACGGAGCGTCAAAGGGCTACGAGTGCTTCGGCGAGTGGCAGTTGCAGGAAAAACTGAGGGACGAAGCGCGTGCAATTGCCAAAAACCTTTCCGAAGCCAAACCCGTTCCGTCAGGAAAGTTTGACGTAATTGCGGGTCCTGAAGTGGTTGGAATAATGGCGCACGAAAGCGTTGGCCACCCCTACGAAGCGGACAGAATCCTTGGCCGAGAGGCGGCGCAGGCCGGCGAGTCGTTCGTAAAGAAGGAAATGCTTGGAACTAAGATCGGAAGCGATGCGGCGAACGTGGTTGACGACCCGACCGTAGAAGAAGGGTTCGGGCACTATTTGTATGACGACGAGGGCGTTGCCGCAAAGCGCAAGAAACTCATGACTAAAGGAGTAATCACCGAGTTTTTGCACAACCGGGAAACGGCTGCGGCCTTGGGGTGCGAAAGCAACGGAGGCGCGCGCGCAAGCGAGTACGACAAGGAACCAATTGTTCGTATGTCGAATACATTCGTGCTTCCAGGCGACTTTTCGGAGGAAGAGTTGCTTGCGGAAGTAAAGAACGGCGTTTTCATCAAGAACTTCCAGGAGTGGAACATCGATGACAAGCGCCTGAACCAAAAGTACGTAGGCAGCGAAGCCTATTTGATTAAAAACGGCGAAGTAACCGAACCAGTGTTCCAGCCCGTAATCGAAATCACTACGCCCGCGCTGTGGAGCGCAGTTGCCGCCTGCTCGAAGAAAGTGGAGTTGCACGCGGCTTCTTGCGGAAAGGGCGAGCCAATGCAGGGAATAAACGTTTCAATGGGCGGCCCCCACTGCCTGTTCAAAGGAATTAGGTTTTGAGCAAATGAAGCCCGAACTCGAAGAAACCGCTGCCTTCCTCCTGAGGCAATTGCTGGAAAAAGGGGCGGACGACGCCGTAGTTCACGCGCATTCTTCTTCGCTTCATCAAATAAAGTTCGCGAACAACAAAGTCGCCAAAACGGGGATCGACGACGCGGCCAGCGCAATAGTGTTCGTCGCCAAAAACGGCCGCACCGCCATGACTACGCTCAAGCGCTTCGACCGCGAGCAGGCAACCGAGACTGCTGCAAAGCTGGTGAAATTCACGTCTTCACTGCAACCCAATCCCTCTTACGCGGGAATAGCCGAGGGCTCCTTCAAGTACCCATCGGTTCCTGACTTTGACTCTAACCTAACTTCTTTGGAAGACAAGGCAGTTGACTTGGTTGAGAAATGCGTTAACGCCGCCCGCGAACAAGGCGCGGAACGCACTGCCGGCGTATTCGAGTGGGGAACCGAAGAAGAGTTCCTGGTCACGTCGCGCTCGGTTGAAGCAAGGCAGGAAGGAACTTCGCTTTACTTTTCACTTAGGGCAATGGCGGCAGACGGCTCCGGCCACAAAGTCGCCGTAGCACGAAAGCTTTCCTCGCTCAAAGCCCGCGAAGCAGCCGAACAAGCAGGCGAACTCGCAGTAAAATCACGAAATCCAGTTGACGCGAAAGCAGGAAATTACGAGGTAGTCTTCGATCCCCTGTCATTCTCTTGTCTCCTTGACACGGCCGGCCAGGCCGCGTCGATTTTCTCGGTTGAAGCAGGATTTTCGTTCTTCGCAGGAAAACAAGGAACGCAAGTGGCTTCCCCGGCGTTCACGATGTGGGACGACGGAACGCTTGAACAAGGATTCAACTCGACTGCGTTCGACGACGAAGGCGTTCCAACTCGAAAAAACTTGTTGATTGACAAAGGCGTTCTCAAAGGATTCCTGCACAACACGTCGACTGCAAAGAGGCACGAGACGCAAACAACTGCCAACGCGGGCTTGGTTGCTCCGGAGCCGTGGAACCTAGTGGTTGAACCGGGAAGGCACTCGTTGGAAGAATTGTTTGCGGAAGCCAAGAACGGCTTGTACATTACGAACGTTTGGTACACTCGCTTCCAAAACTATGTTTCAGGCGATTTTTCTACGATTCCCCGCGACGCGGCGTTCCTGATAAAAGACGGCGAACTCACGCAGCCGGTGAAAGGCTTGCGCGTAAGCGAAAACATGGTTTCCCTCCTCAAGAAAGTAAAAGCTCTTGGCCGCGACCGCCAGCAGATACGCGGCTGGGAAGTCGAAACCCCGGTCCTGACGCCGCCCGCCTTAATCGAGAAAGTCCGAATAACTCGTCCAGTGAGTTGAGTGCAATGCCTCGCACGATTCACGGCAGTCCTTGGAAGACTTTTCACGTGAGGCCCGAAGACGACAAGAGCGTTCACGAACACTATTCAGAGGAGGAAGCGCAGAGGTACGCGGAAAGCAACGCAATGCGCCGCATACAACGGGAACTCACGCTGCGCTGCCTCGACTTGGTGCGCATTCCCTTGAAAGCAAGGGTTTTGGACGCGGGATGCGGAAGCGGGTTTTCCCTCGAAATCCTGAAAGAAGTCGGCTACAATAAAATCGCCGGCTTCGACGCAGTTCCTGCGCTCTTGAAGCATGCGAGACGAAAGGGCTTCAAAGTCAAGGAAGGAGACTTGCGCGACATTCCCTTTCGGAACAATTCGTTTGACGCAATAGTTTCCGTTTCCGTCTTGCAG
>JACCLL010000100.1 GCA_013425325.1 Microcaldota archaeon
GGTTTCTTCGACTCGCGCGTCAAGTACGCGCCGGCGTTGGTGGTAGCCGGCAAAGGCCAGTTGCTGCCGGGATTGGACGAGGCAGTCAAGAACGCGGAAGAAGGCGTTGAACAAAAAATAGCGGTTCCAAAGGAAAAAGCGTTCGGAGACCGCAATCCGGACCTCGTGCGCCTCGTTCCACTGACGCAGTTCCAGCAACGCGGAGTAGACCCCGTTCCAGGCGCAGTCGTCGAACTGGACGGCCATCCCGCGCGCGTGCAGAGCGTAAACGGAGGAAGAGTCAGGGTGGACTTCAACCACGAGCTGGCAGGCCAAAACCTGTCTTACTCATTCAAAGTAATGAAAGTGTTCACGAAGCCCGATGAAAAAATTGCGGCGCTTGCGGAAGACCTGGGAGTTCAAGCAAAGCTCAGCCAAGGAATAGTTACAGTAACCGCCGGAGAGTCGGTGCCAAAGGACTCGGCGTTCCTCGGAAGAAAACTGCGGTTCCTGCAGCAGGCCCTGCTTTTCATTCCGGACGTGCAGAAAGTTGTTTTCCAGGAAGAGTACGCGAGGCCCAAGGAAACGCCTTGAAACCACTCGATGGCTTTAAATATTTGACGGCGCCAATATTGTTGACCCCGAATTCGTTTTGTTTTTTACAGCCTATTCTACGCAGTTTTGCAGATGGTGAATTTCGAATGAGTGAAGAACAACTAAAGCCAAGCAAAGGAACCACTACCGTAGGCGTATTGTTCAAGGACGGCGTAGTACTCGCCGCAGACAAGCGCGCCACGGTCGGCAACATCATCCAATCCAAGACAGTCGAGAAAATACTGCCCATTGGAGACAAGCTCGTAATGGCAATCGCGGGAGGAGTAGGCGACGCGCAAAGCCTCTCGAGAATAATCCGCGCGGAAGTGGAGTTGTACAAGTACTCGAAAGGCGCCCCCATTACGGTCCAAAGCGCCGCAACAATGCTCGCCAACATCCTGCAAGGAAACAAGTACTTCCCCTACTACGTCGGCCTGATCCTCGGAGGCTACGACTCGAACGCAAGATTGTTCGACTTCGACCCCTTCGGAGGACTGCTTGAACACAAGTACGTTACAACCGGGTCGGGCAGCGTAATCGCGTACGGAGTGCTCGACGAGTACTACAAGGAAGGAATGAACAAAGACGACGCAGTCAAACTCGCCGCAAAAGCGGTGAGCGCTGCAATGAAGAGAGACATTTACACCGGTGAAGGCATTGACTTGGTCTACATCACCGCAAAAGAGACGAAACGCCTTTCGCCGCAGGAAGTCCAAGCCCTCTTGAAGGCTTGAGTTAGCTATAAACAAACTCCCGCAACGGCACCCCTCAATTTCTCCAGTGCTACACAGTTGATTCGATGAACAGCATAAAGGAAATGCAGGAGGCAGTACAAGAAGTTCTGCCGCCTCAATGCGAACTCACTAAAGTGGAAGTCGAAGGACCCCAAGTCGTGCTCTACCTCAAGAACATACGCGCGTTCTACGAAGACCGCAACCTGATCACGAAGATAGCCTCGCGCATCCGCAAGAAAATAGTGCTGCGAAGCGATTCCTCGACCCTGCTTCCCCCCACGGAAGCGCTGGTCAAAATAAAGCAAGCAATTCCCCCCGAAGCAGGCGTCACCGAAGTAAAGTTCGACCCCGTCTTCAACGAAGTCCAAATCGAAGCCCTCAAACCCGGCTTGGTAATCGGCAAGGGCGGAATGGTTTTGAAGACAATGATCCTCGAAACCGGTTGGTCGCCGAAAGTCCTCCGCGCTCCTACGAGCCCCAGCGAAATCGAGCGCGCAATCCGCGCAATGCTCGTCGCAAACTCGGAAGAACGCAAGAAATTCCTGACGGGCTTGGGAAAGACCATGCTCCAGCCCAGCACGGCCTGCGAGTGGGTCAAAATAACGGCGCTCGGCGCCTTCAAGGAAGTCGGCAGAAGCTGCATGCTCCTCCAAACCCCCAAGTCAAACATAATCATCGACTGCGGAATCAACATTGACACAACCGACCCCTCGCGAGCCTATCCCTACTTGAACGCAATGAACATGGCACTCGAGCAAATCGACGCAGTAATCCTGACTCACGCGCACTTGGACCACAGCGGCTTCATTCCCTACCTGTACGCTTACGGCTACGACGGACCGACTTACTGTACTCCTCCGACACGCGACCTAACCATCCTCTTACAGCAGGACTGCATTCACGTCATGAACTCCGAAGGCAAAGGAGCCCCTTACTCGGAGAAAGACGTTCGCAAGGAACTCAACCACATGATTACCCGCGAGTACGGCGAAGTCACAGACGTAACGCCCGACGTGCGCTTTACGTTCCACAACGCCGGCCACATCCTCGGCTCGTCGATAATCCACTTGCACATCGGCGAAGGACTGCACAACATAGTGCACACCGGAGACATCAAGTTCGGCAGAACAAAGTTGTTCGACGCCGCAAGCACTTACTTCCCGAGAATCGAGACGCTGTTGATCGAAAGCACGTACGGAGGCCCCGAAGACTCGCAGCCGTCAATCGAAGAAAGCGGGGGCCGCCTGGCCAACATCATCCGCGAAACCATTCAACGCCGCGGCAAAGTATTGATTCCAGTCTTCGCCGTCGGACGCGCGCAGGAAATAATGCTCGTCTTAGAAGAACAATTCAAGGAAGGAGAGCTCCTGGTGTACCTCGACGGAATGAGCAAGGAAGCAAGCGCAATACACACTGTTTACCCCGAGTACTTGCGCAAAAACATCCAGCGCAGGATTCTGACTAACGACTCGCCGTTCGACAAGCCGTTGTTCAAGCACGTGGTTCCAAAGGAAAGGAGAAGCATCGTAGAAAGCGACGAGCCCTGCGTCATACTGGCCCCTTCAGGAATGTTGTCGGGAGGAACTTCACTCGAGTTCCTGAAAATGATGTGCCAAGACGCCCGCAACTCGCTCGTATTCGTAGGATACCAGAGCGCTACTTCGCTGGGAAGAAAAATCCAGAACGGCTACAAGGAAGTTCCGGTGCTGAATTCGGCCAACAAGCTCGACGCGCTCAAAATAAACATGCAAGTGCACACGTGCGAAGGATTTTCCGGACACTCTGACCGCTCGCAACTATTGGCGTTCGTGCGGTCGCTGCGGCCAAAGCCGGGCAGGGTCTACACGATGCACGGCGACGAAAACAAGTGCGACGACCTCGCCCGCACAATAAGCAGAATGCTGCACACGGAAGCCCGCGCGCCAATGAACCTCGACACGATTCGGCTCAAGTGAGAACCCTTTGAAGCAGCACGCGGCCGTAAAGAAAATTTTAGACCGCAATGCGCGAGTCGAAGCCGACAAGGCGTGGGAAACCAGCAAAACCCG
>JACCLL010000009.1 GCA_013425325.1 Microcaldota archaeon
GACGCGCTTGAAGGGAAAAGACGGGCTGCATTCCTTCGAAGAGTGGCTGCTTCGCGAAGTGTTCCGCAAGAAAAAGCCGGGCTTGTTTTCCTCCGGAACCGAGTCCTGCGACTCGATAAAGCTCTCGGAAGTCGCCGAAGCGCACAAGCGGGAAACGACTTCCATGGCAACGAAGTGGAGTTCAATGGCCATGAAGGAAATAACGGCCCCTAACGGAATTTACGGAAAGTACCTGCAGGCGACGGGTCGCGAGTTGTTCAATAAAATCCAGTTTGCGTTCGTTTTCGTGACCGTCGCCGTTTTCTTTGCGGTTTCTTACTTCAGGGGAGCGATGGTTGTCCCATTGTTAGCTGTCGCAGTAATGGCTTTGTTTTGGGGAGCGGTTTTGTTCGCGCTTTTTTTCGTCAAATCGCGAGGCGGGCTTCTCAAGGGTCCCAACGCGTCCAGTTCGCTCGTGTTAGTCGCGTTGTTCGCGGCCGTAATGCTGTGCGCAATGGCCGGATTGTTTTCCTTGGCGCTCGTCGCTTCCTTCGCGGTAGTCGTCGCGTTTTTCGTGGTCGACCGCGTGTTCAAGTTTACTTTGACGCGCTTTACCGACCAAGGCGAAGAGCGTTACGAGGCTTGGCGGGGCTTGAAGCGGTTTTTCGACGAAATGAATTACATGAAGGAAAAAATTCCGTCAGACATAGTTTTGTGGGAAAAGTACTTGGTTTACGCAACCGTGTTCGGCAACGCGGAGAAAGTGCAGAAGCAAATGGAGGCGCTTAACGTCGTTCCCAAAAACTATTCCGGCTTCGCGGTCGTCGCCGCGTCCCACGGCTTTTCCTCATCGTTTGGAAGCAGCTTCTCTTCCGCGTCGTCGGCGTCCGTTTCAGGGCACGGCTCCGGCGGCGGAGGCGGCGGGGGAGGAGGCGGTGGCGGAGGCGCGGGCTGACGCTGTTCCTCAAAAATAATACTAGTTTTACTCGCCTTCGTAGACTCTGCCGAGAATCCGGTGGCCCATTACGTCCATGTACTGGATTTCCTTGCCGGACTCGACTTCCGCGGCCATTTCCGGCGGAATCGGGACTTCGAAAGTCTCGTAAGAAGCGAGATCCATCAACTGCGCCGTGCTGCCGGTTACTGAAACGATTTGAGCCCGCTTTCTTTCGACGATGGGCACTTCGACGTCTCCGTCCGACGGCTTCATGAGAGTATGCTTGCTTTCGTCAACCAAGCTGATTGCGGTTACGTTTATTTTTGCCGCGCCGTGCTTTCCAGGCTTGCTTTTGTCCATGTTTACTACGCGGCACGGGTGGTCGTCGATGATTACGTACTTGCCTACGCGCAAGTCACCCATTTGAGCAAAAATCCGGTCAACTCCCATTCTCAAACACCTTCCAATAATCGAGTAAAAGCGAGTAAACTAGGCAAAAAACGCATTTAAACCCTTTCCCCACCACTATTCTTGCAATGAAAACAAAGCGGGTAAAGAAAGGAGTCGTAGCGGTAGTCTTCAAGCGAGTCGGCCGCTCGAAAAAATTCCTGTTGCTGTACCGAGTTCTTCACTGGCGGGGCTGGGAAATGCCCAAAGGAGGGTTGGATGGACGCGAAAAGCCGGCCAAGGCAGTGCTTCGGGAACTCGGCGAGGAAGCCGGCGTTTCGGTTGATGAAATAGTTTCAATAAAATCCCTTCGCTCGCGCCTCAAGTTCGTAGCCAAAAGCGGCCGCCCCCGTGACTTGAAGGTGTTCTTGGTTGAAGTAATGTCTTCGACGCGCGGCTCGCTAGCGCGCAACCCCTTCCCCGAGCACTCTCGTCTCCAGTGGGTTTCAGAACGCAGGGCGCTGAAAATGCTTTCGTGGCGCGAAGCAAGAAAATTGTTTGAAGATGTTTCGAATGAAGTTCGTTGACGCGCACTGTCACTTGTTGCACGAAAAGTTTGCGGACGACTTGCTTAGTGTCCTGGAGCGGGCGAAGCAGGCCGGCCTTGCGAGGATATACTGCGTTTCCGGCCTTCTGGCGCACGATGTCGGAGTTCTCGAGCTTGCGGCGCGGCATCCGCAATTCATTTTTCCGGTCATTGGCGCCAGCCCGCACGACGCGCCGCGAATGACGAAAGAGGAGCTGGAGGCGGAGCTTGCGCTAATAGAAAAAAACGCGTCCCGCATTTCCGCAATAGGCGAAATCGGGTTTGAATTCCATTACTTTGCCGAGGACGAGGAGAGGCGCGCGCAGTACAAGGTATTCCGCGCGCAACTCGAGCTCGCGGAGTCTTTGGACAAGCCAATAGTCATTCACTCGCGGGAGGCGACCGTGCCCACGCTGGCGGAACTCGCTTCCTTCAAGGGAAGGGTGATGCTTCACTGTTGTACCGACGCCCTGCTCGCTGCTGAAGGAGTAAAGCGGGGGTGGTTGGTTTCTCAACCAACCCTTAAAAGCAGGACTCGAGAAAAAATCATTGGTGCGACTCCGTTGGAGTCGCTCTGCTGCGAGACCGACGCGCCGTTACTCGCACCCGTTCGAGGAGAAAGGAACGAGCCGGCGAACGTGCGGCTGGTTTACGAAGAAGTCGCGCAGATCAAGAAAAAGGATTTGGAAGAAGTTTCGGAAAAAATATTTGATAACCTCGCAGGGTTTTTCGGATAAGGGGGCGTTTGTAAATGGCTGTTTTGGACGCGCTCAAAGGCGCTTTCGCGAAGAAGAGTGAGAGAAACATTGCTTGCTTCGTCGACGGCCCGAACATAATGCGCAAGGAACTCGGCATCGACTTGGACAAAGTCAAGAAAAAACTCATGAAATACGGGCGCATCAAGGTGGCCAAGGTTTTCTTGGACCAGTTCGCTTCCGACAAGCTAATTGAAGCAGTCGCCAACCAGGGCTTTGAAGTGGTAATCGTTCCCAGCGACGTGGACGTCGCAATGGCCGTTGACGCGACTCAATTCGTTTTCAACGACAAGATAGACGTAATCGCGATAGTTTCCCGCGATTCCGACTTTAAACCGGTCTTGGCGAAAGCAAAGGAGTACGGCAAGGAGACAATAGTCGCCGCGACCGAACCCGACTTCAGCGCCGCGCTCAAGAACAGCGCGGACATAGTCATAGACGTGCGAGAGTGAAGGCATGCCCCTCTGGAGAACAATGATGCCGCTGTCGCTGGCAATGCGTAGAGAAGAGGAACGCGTTCCGCGCGGCCTGGGAAGAAACCCTTTGGGGCTCATGGGAATGCGTCAGGGCATGCATCAGGTGGAAGCCGAGTTCAAGGCCGGCGGCCCGATAAAAATTTTTCTTGCCGCGCGCGAGCAGGTTCTAGGCCGGCCGCTTGAAATCCGGGAAAAACGGTTTGTCGACGAAAGAGGCCGCATGCAGCCGGCCGCCGCTCTTTCGAGGGAAGAGTTTTTGCTGAGGCGCTTCGCGGAAAACCAGCCGGGGCGCAGGGTAACTTCGCCCCAAGAGTACTCGCTTAAGGTAATGGCGCAGCAGGCATGGCTGCGGCGCTACGGACGCCGCCAATAGAGGTAAGTCTTATTAAGTTCGGTTCAATATCTTGTTTTGTTTTTGGGTGAATTTTGTTTTGAACCTGCCTTACGGAACTCCAATCAAGACGGGAATAGACGTGGCCAGTGTCGACTTCCTCGCCTTGCTCAAGGAACTCTCGACGAAGTCGTTCAACGGCTACGCGTGCATGACAATCAAGGGAATGGGAGGAATCGAGGAAGGCATCGTATTGTTCGACAACGGCAAGGTAGTAGCCAGCTTCTACGAGTACTTCAAGTACAACAAAACGGTTTACGGCGACCAGGCCTTCGTCCGCATAATGAACGCCTCTGTTGCAAAAGAAGGCGTCATTGACTTGTACCAGCTCAGCAACGAGCAAGTGCAGTTGATTCTGGCGTTCAACGAACAAGCGATCTCGATTCCCACCGAGAAAGACTACCGTAACCTGAAGCTCAACGCATTTTCATCGACTTTCGAAGACCAAATAAAACCGGCCGAAAGCAAGCCAAGCGAAGTTGAAATACTCAAGAAATACAAAATAGTCGAAGCGGCAACGCCAGAGCAAACGAAGAGAGAAGTGCCTAAGACAGCTGCTAAAGCCGAAGAGGAAATGCAGGAACTATTCATGGAAAAGTGATTCCACTAGATGGCAAACCACTCGATAGTAATTGCGTCCGGAAAAGGAGGCGTGGGAAAAACCTCGCTTGCAGTAAACCTGGCAATCGCGCTCGCGCAAGCGGGAAAGAAAACGGTTTTATTAGACGCGGACGTCGCAATGGCAAGCGTCGGAATAATGCTCGGAATAGAACGCGCGCCAATCTCTCTTCACAACGTACTAATGGGCGAAGTGGACGTACGCGACGCGGTCTACGACGGCCCCAACGGCTTGAAGTACGTTCCGTCTGGCTTGTCGCTCGAACGCATCAAGAAAGTAGAATACGAGAAAATGAAGGCCGCGGTCGAAACCCTGGCCGACGCCAACGAATTCGTGATAATCGACAGCCCGCCTGGCCTCGGGCCCGACGCAATGGCCGCCATAAAAGCAGGCCACGAACTAGTCCTTGTCGTAACGCCGGAGCCCGCTTCGCTCGCCGACGCCCTGAAAATAAAAAGCATTGCCGAAAAAAACAACCTCAAAATCCTGGGCGTGGTCTCGAACTTCGTGACGCGCGACAAGAGCGAAATCAAGCGCCAAGACCTCGAAACCCTGCTTGGACTAAAGATTCTCGCCGAAATTCCAGACGACTTCGAAGCCCGCCGCTCCGCAGCAATGCAGGTGCCCGCCATCACGCGCGTGCCAGCCTCGGCGTACTCGCGCGCAATACTTCAAGTCGCAAATGCCATGCCTGGCGTTGAAGTGCAGATAGTTGAAGTAAAGACGAGAAAGGAAAATTTCTTCTCCAAATTTGCGAAAGCGCTGGGCTCGATGTTCAAAAAGAAAAAATAAGGAACCTAATTTTGTTTTCATTTTAGTTTTTTGAGGTGCAAGACACATGACAGAAAAAAGACCCTTCGACGTGTTGAACAACGCGTTGAACAAAAACGTTTTAGTGAAACTCAAGGGAGACGTCGAAATACGCGGTTTGCTGGCAAGCTTTGACGTGCACATGAACCTCGTCATCGAAGAAGGCGAAGAACTCAAGGCGGGAGAACTCAAGCGCAAGCTCGGAACAGTCCTCCTCCGTGGAGACACGGTGGTCTTCGTCTCGCCGGCCGAATAAGATTAAAAACGCTGGCAAGCACAATTACTAAAGCGCGCCTATTGCACGCCACCGCCACGAACAAATGACTGGCGGACGCGAGGAGGGCGCGTTGTCCGGGCCTGTGGTGAAACGGTATCACACTCGCTTGGCGTGCGGGAATCTCCGGGTTCAAATCCCGGCAGGTCCACTCTTTTATTTAACTCCTTCCTAGCGCATAGCATGGCCCGCGAATGCGTTTTCTGCAAGATTGCGCAAGGCAAAGCAAAGGCGCACGTCCTAAGCGAAACCAGCAACACGGTTTCTTTACTTGACTCGCATCCTAAAGCCAGGGGCCACGCGCTCGTCGTTCCGAAAAAGCATTTTGAGACCCTTTGGGAAATGCCTGCCGAAGTCCGCTGCGAGTTGTACGACGAGGCCGCGAAAGTCGGAGAAGTAGTAATGCGCTCCGTCGGTGCAGCGGGCTTGGACGTGATCCAGCACTACTGGCCGTTTGTGCCAGAAATACAGCTCAAGAAGGCTCACGCGCACGTGCACTTGATTCCCCGCGACAAGAACGACGCGATCTTCAAAAAACCGGGAATTCGCTTAGGACTATCGGAGCAACAACTGACGGAAACAGCCGAAAAAATCCGCGCGCAGCTCAAGGAACGCCAGACCAAACTCGTTTAAAATAACTACGCGCAAAATACTATTGTTACTGGGCCCGTAGTCGAATGGTTAAAACCGCTTTGCCTCCAAGGCAGGGCGGCGACTAGGACGTCCGCTTGACATGCGGGAGACTCGGAGTTCGATTCTCCGCGGGCCCACTTAAAAATTTACTCGAGGCGATGAGGTTTGAAGACTATTCTGTTTGTTGTTTTGGTTTCAGTAGCGTTGGCTTTGTTCGGCTGCGTTTCAAACTCGGCCAGTCAACCGGCAACTAATTTGTCTGCTTCCACGCCCACTGCCTCGCCTTCGGCCGCTCCTGCGAGGGTTGTCGTAAAGAACAGCGACGTGGTGAACGTAGATTACGTTGGAAGCCTCGAGGACGGAACTGTTTTCGACACCAGCATCGAATCGGAAGCACGAAAAGCAGGCTTGCCGCTTAGGTCTTCGTACGAGCCGCTTGAGTTCACGGTCGGCGCGGGTCAGATGATTGCCGGCTTCGATGCCGGCGTGGTTGGAATGGCGGTTGGAGAGACGAAGACGCTGCGCTTGCCGCCGGAGCAGGCGTACGGCCAGCAGGATCCTGCCCAAATACTTCAGTTTCCGGTTGCGGACCTTGAGCAAGTGGGAGTGAACGCTTCTGTTGGAGTGCATGTAACGGCCCAGAACGGGGCGCGCGGAGTAATAACTAGTGTTTCAAACGGCAATGCAACCCTTGACTTCAACCACGAACTGGCTGGAAAGACGCTGGTCTTCAACGTGACGATGGTTAAGATAAACTAGTTTTTTACTCGAAGACGAGCACGGCGTTGTCGCCCAACAGCGAGTGCAGCACGCGGTTTATTGAGTCCAGGTCGGTCGGCAGGTGGACTACGTCGTTGCGCGAGATTCTTACTTTCAGTTGCTTGCCTTTCTGCGTGAAGACCGTGTTTACGCCGGTTGGCTTGACAGGCAAAAGAATTTGTTCCAACAACGCCCGCGAGTCGGTCGTGCTGTGGACTACGCGCACTCTTTTTCCGAGTTCTTTGGATAGTGCTTGAGCTGTTTTGCCGCCTCTGCCAACCAAGTGGCTTACGTCCGACGAAGTGAGGATTATGGCCATTCTTCCCAAGTCGAGTGCGCGGTCGAATTGGACTTTCTGTAAAGCGAATTTTTCCTTGTACTTGGAAAGCAGGTGGGCGACTTGCACGTCTAGTTCGGTGATTCTGCCGTCGGCTAGTTTTGCTTGGCAGCCGCTGCACAAGTAGTTGGTGGCCGCGCAGAGTTCGCAGACTGGAGTTTGCATGACCGCCTTTTGTCGGTGCGCGAATTTATTGCTTTGCCACGGTGATGTGTATGGTCGAGACTTTGCTTGGCCGTCCGCTTTCGTCCGTGAACGACTCGGTTCCCAGTTCGACGTTTTCGACGCGCATTTCGGGATAGAACCTGCTTTTCGCGATTTGCGTGACGTCGACGGCTCGGCTTATGCTTTGGCCCCTGGCTTTTACGTTGACTTGTTCGTGGCCTTGGTTGAACTGCGTTACCACTGCTAGGACGTAGTTCATGACGTTTTTTCGGCCTATGTAGACCGTGTTTTCACTGGCTCCCAGGCTTTTTTCTGGTTCCGTTTTGCTGTCACCTCGTGTGCCTCCCCCAAGGCGGCAGCAACTTCTATGCAAACGGCCGGGCGGGCCGTTCAACCTATGGTGATTGCTTTCACTGGACAGTTTACTTCGCAAGCGTGGCACTGGATGCAGTCGTCTTCAGCGCCCGGTTTTACGTTGGTCTTGCCGTTTTTGAGTTCGTATATGCTCACTGGGCAGACTTTGACGCAGACTCCGCAGCCCGTGCACTTGTCCAAGTCCACTGTAATTACTCCTTTTGACAAAATGTTTGCCAGTCTATATCACCGTTGGTTTGCTTTTTTCCACGTTTTTTT
>JACCLL010000038.1 GCA_013425325.1 Microcaldota archaeon
GGTTGAAGCGGTTTTTGTTCCAAGGCATTTGCGGAACGTAGCAGTATAGGCATGCGTGTTCGCATCCCGAGTAGGGGTTGACGCAGTAGTCGGCAAGCTTTGACTTCGTCAAAACGCTTTTTGCTTCGACTTCGCGCACAATCAAATTCTTTCGCCTCGGCACGCCACGTTTCCCGCGCTTTTCACGCGCACTTCGACGAATTCGCCCAACTTGCCTTCGTCAAGGATTATTGGAACGTAGTTTTCAAAGCGGGCGAGCCAGCCGTTCTTCGCCCGCTCGGTTACTAGTGCAATTCCTTTTGTTCCGACGCGCTCGCGGTTTTTTTCAACCACTATTTTTCTGCACAGCGCGCTGAGTTTCCTTGTTCTTTCACCGACTGTCTTGTCAGGCAGTTGCTTCATTGCTGCCGCGGCGGTCTTGGGCCGCGGACTGTACCTCGAAACGTTTGCAAAATCGGGCTGTGCGCTTTCGATTGCTTTAATTGTTTTTTCGAAGTCGGTTTCTGATTCGGTTGGAAAGCCTGCAATCGCGTCTGTGGCTATCATTGCGTCGGGAAATTTTTTGCGGAACAGTGAAACAGCGCGTTCGAAGTCTTTTGCCGAGTGAGTGCGCCGCATGGCCTTCAGGACGCCGTCGCTTCCGCTTTGAAGCGGAACGTGAAGAAACTTGTAGACTTTCTCGCTTTCGAATGCCTTCAGCAGCGCGGGCATTATTTTCAGGCAGTGCTCGGGGTTTGCCATTCCGACTCGGACGCGGAAGCGGCCGGGAAGTTGCGTGACTTCGCCGAGTAATTCGGCGAGGTTTGTTCCGGCGTCGAAGCCGTAGCAGCCCGTGTCCTGCGCGGTGAGCCTGAGTTCTTTCGCGCCGCTTGCTATTGCCTGTTCGCACAAGCGCAGAATCGTTTTCGGAGGAATGCTTTCCAATCCTCCTCTCGCGAGCTTGGTTTGGCAGAACGAACACGTGCCCAGGCATCCGCGGGCAACCTGTATTCTCGCGATCACTCCGTCGACTGCCGCGCTCGGCTCCAGGAATCCCCCGCGGGAAAGCCATTCGACTCGCTTGCCGTTCGCAATTGCTTTCACTGCGTCTGTAATCTTGTTTTGGCCGAAAGTGCCTACTATTGAAGCGGAGGGGTTTGCGGCGAGAACGCGTTCCGGCGCGGCCTGCGCGAGACAGCCGGTGACTAGCGTCTTCTTTCCTTTTTCCGCGAGTTGCCGCAAGCGATTCAAAACGCGGTTTTCCGTCGCGTTCTTGACTCCGCACGTATTAAGCACGGCGAGTTGCGCGTTTGCCTCGCTGGTGACGCGGTTTCCCGCTTTGCTTAAGGCGTGCGCTATTGCGTCGGAGTCGGCTTGGTTGAAGGTGCAGCCGTAGGTTTCAATCGAAATGCGCATGCGTTTTTTATGCCTGCTAAGGTATTTAGGCAGGCGCGTTCGCTTAGTTTAATATTCTTTAGCGGGAACAGTATTGTTATGGCAGAACCTGTTTCAGAGCGTTTAAGGCAGTTGCCGGAACTTAAGTTACTTGAAGCAGCTGAATTAGTGCAGAAATTAGCTAAGGAACACGGCACGCAAACGGTTTCCGCTCAATTGTGGAACTTGGCGGCCGAGCACGCTGACGAGAAGAGCAAGTTAGTTTCCATAGTCAGCGCCGTAGGCATGTCGGGCGTGAAAGAATTTGCCCCCGTAATCATGGAACACGGTTTGAACCACGGCTCGCCGGGCGTACGGCTCGCTTCGGTCAAAGCGCTTTCTGCGCTCAGAGAACCGGTTTCGCTTTCTTTTGCTTTGCACGATTCGGATAACGACGTCGTGTTATCTGCTGCCGAAGGGCTTGCTCAAATGGGGCCGCTGCTTAAGCCGGCGGCCATACGGGCGCTTGCTGAACACGGGTTGCCTCACGGTTCGCTGAAGGTAGTGGCCGCATCGGCGAAAGCCATTGCCGCCGCAGGCGATTTCAAGACATTGTTCGAGAGCGGCATTGCTTCTGAAAAAGAGGCGGCGCGCGACGCTGCTGCACGCGCGTTCGGCGCGGCTGGTTCGGAGGCGGTTGCAAAGCTGGCGGAACTCGGCTTGCGCAGCGACAAGGTTACTGAACGCACGGCTACTGCAAGGGCTTTGGGTAAAATAATCATTCACGAGCCGGAAGGAAGAGTTGACGCTATTCTTAAGCTCGTAGACCACCTGTACGAAGAAAACCAGGTAAGCAAGACCGTGCGAGCGATTTGCAAGAACCAGTTGGAGAAGGCGGCCGATGAACTCGAGCGCAAGGCGACTTCGCGAAAGCAAGCCGAGTCCCCTGCGTTGAGAACGGAAGCCGAGCAAGCAGGTTTTGATGCGTTCCTGATTCGCGACGCACTGGAAAAGAAAGAACAAGGTTTTGACGAATACGTGAAAGAGAGGAGAGAGAGGGCGAAGAGAGAAAAGGCCGGCGCAAAGCGGGCTTGAGCCTCCGCCAACGCTCGTAGTTTTAAACGCTTGTCGCCCTATTTTCGTGGAAGGTGTTTATTTGGACGATCCAAAACACTCGGAACGCGCGTCAGAGTTTGTTCCGTGGGTCGAAAAATACAGGCCAAAAAAATTGAAGGAAGTAATCGGCCACGGCCCCGTCGTAAAGCGGCTCGAGGCATACGTAAAGAACCGCAATCTCCCGCACCTCATATTCTCGGGGCCGGCGGGAACTGGAAAAACTACTTCTGCCCTTGCACTTGCGCACGAGCTGTACGGCGAGCAGTTCGGCCAGTGTTTTTACGAGTTGAACGCTAGCGATGATCGCGGGATAGACGTCGTGCGCGGCAAGATAAAGGATTTCGCGAGGACGCTTCCCTTTACCGAGGTTCCTTTCAAAATCATTTTCCTGGACGAAGGCGACGCCATGACGCAAGACGCCCAGCAGGCGCTGAGGCGTACGATGGAACGCTTTTCGTCCAACACGCGCTTCATTATTTCAGTCAACTACAGCAGCCGCTTGATTGAACCAATTCAAAGCAGGTGCGCCGTGTTTCGTTTCTCGCCCTTGACCGAAGAAGAAATCCGGAAAGTCATTGAAACGGTTTCAAAAGGCGAAGGACTCAAGTTGGACAAGGCGGCTGAAGACGCGGTAGTCTACGTTGCTGAAGGCGACGCCCGCAAGGCCATAAACTGCCTGCAAGGCGCTTCCTCGACTGCCGACCGGATAAGCGAAGCCGACATTTTCAAAATCAGTTCCCGCGCCAGACCCGCCGAAGTTGCTAAAATGATTGAATTTGCTTACAAGGGAAGGTTCGGGGAAGCCAGGCAGTTGCTGGACGAACTGTTAGTAAAGTACGGCATGTCGGGCGAAGACATTATCCAGCAGATGTTCCGTGAAGTAACCAAGCTCGACGTTCCAGACCGCAAGAAAGTGGCGCTGGTTGACCGCGTGGGAGAATACGATTTTCGCATGGTCGAAGGAGCCGACGACCGCATTCAACTCGAAGCTCTTCTGGCTCAAATAATGTTACTCGGCTCGTCGGAGTAATCGACAGTACGAATCGCTTTAAACCTCTTTCTGGCGCAGTAAATCGTTTTTTTAGGTAAACGCGGCGTTTTAACGCGCGTTTTAGCCTTTCTGAGCTTTTTGTGCCGTCAGTTCCACTATTTCAGGGGTTCTTTTATACTGCTTTTTCCTAGTGTTCTCAGCAAAGATTTCAGGTGGGAATGGGGCGTCGTGGCGTGAGGGTGGCTATGCTTGGATGGGAGTTTCCGCCATTTATGAGCGGCGGCCTCGCCACCCACTGTTTTTACCTGACCCGCGAGCTTGCGGCGCAGGGCGTTGAAATCGATTTCTTCATGCCCAAGACCAAGGAACCGGTTTCGGTTCCCTGGATGAGGGTCATTCAAGTCGACTACTCTTCGTTCAATGAATTCGGAACTCAAGCGGAGTTCAGGGAATTCGGGCCTTACTACGCCTTCTGCAAGGGCGTGAACCGCGGTGGAAAGGACGAGGCGCAGTCAGACCCGGTTGGCAGGGGCTTTTTTGACGCGGTACGGAAGTACAATTACTTGTGCGCGCAACTGGTTGAACTCTATAATTCCCGCGAGCCTTACGACTTGATTCACTGCCACGACTGGATTACTTTCCAGGCGGGAACTGAAGCCAGCCGCGCGTGCAGGATTCCAATGGTAGTCACCGTCCACAGCACCGAGTACGACAGAACCGGAAACCTGCAGCCGTTCGACTGGATTCTCGGAATAGAGCGGAGCGGAACTGCCTTGGCAGACCTCGTGCTCACTGTAAGCAACCGCATGGCCGGCCAGCTCGAAAAAAGATTCGGCGTGCCGAAGGAAAAGCTGCGTGTTTTCTACAACGCGATTGACGCGGCTCCTTTTGACAGGACGGCGAGACGGGAGGAATTCGGTTTTCCGGCTGACTCGAAAATCGTTTTGTATAACGCGCGCCTCAGCATCCAGAAAGGCCCGGAGTTCTTCGTAAGGGCGGCTGCGAAAGTCGCCGGTAAAGAACCCAAGGCCCGCTTCATAGTAAGCGGATCGGGAGACTTGCTTCCGCGGCTTACGGAAATGGCGGTTGAGTTGGGAATCGCCGATAAAATCAAGTTCCTGGGATTCACGCCGTTCGAGGAAGTTCCGTTGCTTTACGCAATCAGTGACTTGTACGTCCTTCCGAGCGTGAGCGAGCCATTCGGGATAACCGTTCTAGAGGCAATGGCGTCGGGAACGCCGGTAATCGTTTCGAAGACTTCGGGCGTCAGCGAAATAGTAAAGCACTGCATGACGGTCGACTTCTGGGACGTGGACGAAATGGCCGCGAAGATGATTGGCGTGCTCAAGTACGCCGTGCTGCACGACGAAATGGCTTCAAACGCCAAGCCGGAAGCAAGGCGCTTTTCGTGGGACCAAGTCGCTTCGGAAACAAAGTGGTTTTACGGAGAAGCCCTTGCAAGAGGTGTTGCGCATGCCTAGCGTTTGCTTGTACTTCCATGTTCACCAGCCGTTCAGGCTCAACAAATTCCGAGTCTTCTCGAAACGCGGGCCTTCCTTGCACGCGGCTTACTTTAATGACGAGCTCAACCGTCATTACTTCCAGAAAGCCAGCAAGCAATGCTACTTGAACGCAAACAACGTCTTGCTCAACGCAATAACGGAGGCAAACGGCGAGTTCAAAGTCAGTTTCAGCATAACCGGAACGTTCGTAGAACAAGCCAAGCGCTTTGCGCCAGAAGTCCTGGACTCGTTCAAAGCGCTTGCCGAAACGGGTTGCGTCGAGTTCGTTGCAGAAACTTACTCCCATTCCTTGGCAAGCTTGTACAAGGACCCGTCGGAGTTCCGCGAGCAAGTCAGGCTTCACTCGGCGATGCTGCGCGAGGAATTCGGCGCGCGGCCGAGCGTGTTCAGGAACACTGAAGTGATTTACAGCAACGACATAGGCCGCGAAGCGGCGTCAATGGGCTTTTCGGCAGTGCTTGCGGAAGGCTTTGAGAGCGTGTTGGACTGGCGGTCTCCGAACTACGTCTACCGCGGCCGCGCCGGAGGACCGAAGCTGTTGTTCCGCAACTACAAGTTAAGCGACGACGTAGGCTATAGGTTCAGCGCGCGTTGGTGGAGCGAGTGGCCGCTGACTGCCGACAAGTACGCGTCTTGGCTCGCCGCTGCCGACGGTCAGACGGTTAATTTGTTCATGGACTACGAGACTTTCGGCGAACACCACTGGCCCGGAAGCGGAATATTCGCTTTTCTCGAGCACTTGCCGCGCGAGGCGCGCAAGCTCAACCTCGAGTTCCTAACAGTAGGCGAAACAGCGTCCCGTTATTCCGCGCTCGACGAAGTCGACGTTCCTTTTGCGTTGAGCTGGGCCGACCTCGAGCGCGACACGAGCGCGTGGCTGGGCAACAAGCTGCAGCGCGCGTGCTTTGCCGAACTGGAGTCGTTGAAGCCGTTGGTTGACGAGGCGGTCAAGGCAACCGGCGAAACGGAGTTGCTTGAAGTTTACCGCATGCTGCAGACTTCCGATCACCTGTACTACCTTTGCACGAAGTCGTGGGCCGACGGCGACGTGCACAAGCACTTTTCGCCGTACAAGGAAGCGAATCCGTACGAGAACTTCATAAATTACATGAATATTCTTCAGGACTTCAAAGAGGAAGTGAAAAAGCGCGTTGAAGCATGCGCTGTTAAAATGGAGGGATTGGTTTGAAGAAGGTATTGTTTTTGGTAACGGAACTGCAGAAACCAGTTGGCGGGCTCTACCGCTATGCAACCGAACTGTTTCCCGCGTGGAAGAAGGCAGTCGGAGAAAAGCGCGTGAACATGGAGCCCTTGGTTCTGTCGATGCGCGACACGGGCGCTCCGCTTGGAGACTTGAAGCCAAGCGATGAATTCACGGAATTCGTCGCCACGCGCAAGGAAGTCAAAGTCTACGAGGCAGTGCGCGGCGGCGTCAAGTGCTATTTCCTGGAAGCTTCCCTGTCCGACGACGAACGCAATGCATTCCACAAGGAACTGTGGGAAAAGTTCAGGATTCGTTCCGAGAAGTCGGCGCAATGGGACTTCTACCAGAAGCTCAACGCCTTCTGGAAATACGCGCCCGCCGTCGCGGAGTTCTGGCAGCAGAAGCACCCGAAGGAACAAATTGCTGTAATCGATGCGCAGGACTGGCTCGCGTTTCCGGCCGGATTCCTGTGCAAGGAAAAAATAAAGGCGCCTTTGAACTGCAGGTTCCACTCCGGCGAAGTGGGAAGAAGCCTTGGAAAACCCGACCTGGAAAACGCGGCGTTGCTGATCGAAGCGGCCGCACTGCAGGAAGCGGACTACGTTCAAGGCGTTTCAATCAGCGAAGCAAAATTCGAGGTATTCAACCTGCTGCCGCTGAAGCAAAACCTTACGGCCGAACTTGCCGCACTCCGGCCGCAGAAGTGGAAGCAGGAACAAGCGTGGAAGGATGAGTGCTACGAAGAGTTCATGCTCTTGGAACCGGAGGACCTCGAGATCGTCGGCGCCTGCGTTGGCGGAATAACGAACGGAATAATTCTCGACGACTGGCGTAACGTCACGCCTGAGCGCATTAAGTTTGGAAAAACGGTTTTGAAAAAACTCCTGCCCGACAAGAAAAAATTCATTGTCTTCATCGGACGCGCCGAGTGGAGAAAGGGAATCGACCACTTGATTGACGCCTTCGCCTTGCTGCGCGACTCTTCGGCTGGGCTGGTGATAAGCTCGCGGTTGAGCGAGGAAGAGTACCAGAAGTACTATAGTAAAATCGTTTCCCTCGGAATAGCGAAAGACGTCGTCATCTACAACGGCTGGATTGAAGAAGACCTGAAAAAGTCGTTGTTCTGCGCGTGCGACGTCCTCGCACTGCCGTCGCTGTACGAACCCTTCGGGCTGGTTACTTTGGAAGGACTGGCCGCCGACCTTGCGGCCGAGCTTCACGGCTTCGTCGGCCCCATCGTGGTAGTAGGCGGAACGGGCGGAATGAGGGAAGTAATCAAGAACGGAGTGAACGGCTTCAAAGTGCCCATGGAACACGAGTTCGAACTCAAGCCGTCTCTGCTTGCGAGGATTTTGCACATTGCGTTGTCGAACGAAAAACTGCACGGCAGAATAAGCGCCGGCGGCGCGAGGCGCGTGCAGCAGAAGTACTTCGACTGGAATTACATAATCGAGCGCGTTTTCGAAATATACGGCCAGGCCGCGGCTAACTACGAGCTGTGGCGGGGAAACGGAAAGACGTTGCCGCGCAAGACGTCTGAGGAAATGAGGCGGGAAGTGTCGCGGCACCAAAGCATGATGAAGGAAGTGTTTCACGACGCGATGAAAGAAGCGCAGTCGCGGAAAGGGTGATCGAGTGGTTGCAGCAGAACAGTACTTCGGGGAAAACGCCGGAGTCGTATGGCGTGCTCTGAAGGAAAAGGGTCCGTTGTCGGCAGCGCAGTTGAAGAAAATCTCGAAGCTCAGCCCCGCCGAGCTATACGGCGGGCTAGGGTGGCTCGCGAGGGAAAACAAGGTGAAGATAGGCGGCGAAAAGCCGCTTCAATACAAGTTTTCGCTTAACGGGGAATGAAATGAACGTCCGCGAAGTCTTCGTGGAAAAACCGGCTGTAGAAAACCCGGATTGGGGCTACGCAAGAACGTGCCGCGTGCTATTACGTAGGCCGTCCTGCGAATTCTCTCAATCGGTTTTTTCGGTGGAGGCCGACGGGTTCACTGTTCCCAACCGCGACTATCCCTACGAGGGCTTTTCAGCCGAACTCGCCGGCGAAAACTGGCGTCTCTTCGATTCCCTGCCGTTCGCATTGTACGGCGACGGCGGCAAAAGAATTTCTTTGAAACCCGCGCGGGTGAAAGTCTTTCCCTGGGCTGCAAAATACTTTTAC
>JACCLL010000044.1 GCA_013425325.1 Microcaldota archaeon
CGAAGTGAAAATGTTCGAGTGCTACGACGAACTCGTCAAGCGCCTGCCTAAAGACGAGTTCAAGAAACAGGCGGCCGCGATTCGCGCGCAGGAAGCGAATCACTTGAAGATTTCTTCCGAAATAGTCGGCGGAATAGTCGCAAACCCGTTTCTGGCAAAGGAACCTGTTTTCTTCGAGAGAGGCAGGGAACTTGAGGAACTGGTTGGCCCGGGTTACGCGGACTTGATAAAGCCGCGTCCCAAGTCGGTGGACGAGCTGCTCGACTACTGTTATCACGCGGAAACTTTTTACGAAACGGCTTACGCCAAGCTAATTCCTCGCATCCGCATTCCGCAAATAAGCCAGGGCCTCATGCAGATGGTTAACGAAAGCAAGGCTCACGCCCGGATTGTTGGCTTGATGCGCAAGAACCTCTAGCTGGCGTCGACTTTGGTTGCGTCCAAGTAAGCAGGCCCGCCCAGCGCTCCAAGCGTCCTCATCACTACTCCGGAAACGCGTACTTTTTGTCCGGCTGCGGGAAGCGAGCCGCTCCACCTGACCGCAATGGTTGCATTCGAGTCGTCGCGCAGCGTAAACCCGCTGAGTCCGCCGAGAACCAGGCGGTCGACTACTTCTCCCTGTAGGTTGATTTCTCCCTTGTAGTTGTCGGGGTTGGCGACTACGTCGGAAACTTTTTCGTACGACTGCAGGCAGCCGAACAAAACCATTCCCGCCAGCAAGAGAGCAACGAATGCAAATTTCATCACAAAAACCTCCTTCCGTATTAAAGGGGCATAAAATTAAATGCGTTGCCTGCGTTGGTTGGTGTGAGGTGGGTTTAGTTGAAGTATTTAGCAATACTGTTAGTTCTAGCCGTTTCGCTTCTGGCGTTCGGCTGCACGGCGCCGCAGGGCGGTCCGCAGGGAAATGTTACTGTAACGCCTACGCCAGTAGGGCAGTCAGGTCTCCAGCAATCGGGCTTGAGTGGAATGGGCTACGAACAGCTCGTTGCCCTCGGCCAGCCCGTCGAGTGCACTATAACCGTTGCCCAAGAGGGCGTAAACGCCGTTTCTCATGCGTTCATGAAATCAGGCAAGTCCCGCATTGAAAGCTCTACTTCCTTCGAGGGCGGGACGATGAATTCCCTCGCGATATACAAGGACCACGTGGTCTACATCCAAGTCATGCCCCAGCAGAGGGCGCAGGGAATTGACTGTGACTGGATGACCTTCGTCGCGAACGAAACGCAGCAGCCGTCTGAACAGCAGGCAGCAAGCGAAACCGAGCTCAAGACCCTGCCGTCGACGTCGTTCGTCTGCAACTACGCTTCCTTCGGGGACGAGAAATTCGACACTCCCGGAACGGCTTGCGACGTGCAGCAGATGATGCAGCAGGCGTTTAACGCCACTCCGTCGTTGCCGGCGGGAGAAGGCGGAATGCCCTCTATAGACGCCGACACTCTTGCAACCATTTGCGCCAACCCCGACATGACCGCGGAAGTGAAGGAAGCCGCGGGCTGTCCCTGAGGTGAGCCGGTTGCAGAGCCGCGTAAGGCGATTGTTTCGCGAACTCGCGGCTTGCGGAAAGGACGTCGACTGCGTTGCAATAGCGTCGTCGGCGCCCGACCCCAATTTTCTTTATTTTCTTGACTTGCCGGACGCCGTTTTTGAAAACAGTTTG
>JACCLL010000074.1 GCA_013425325.1 Microcaldota archaeon
TGAAGGGCGTGAGCGAAGTGCAAGTCGACGAAGTCGGCTTGATCAGCTAGTTTGTCGAAGCCATTCTGCCGAGCGTCTTTTTTATTCCGGTCCAGTGCGAGCCCTTCCAATAGATTCTTCCGCAGCCGCGGCACTCCCAGAAGTCCCTGCGGTGCTTGAAAACATACGGCCAGACTCTTCCTTTCACTTCCGCTTTCGTTACTTTGCTCAGCGGCGAATTGCATTCGGGACAGGTTGTTCTGGATGGAGTCTTGCGGGGCTTCAAGCGCATTGCGCGAAACACTTCCTTCGCCTGTTCCTGGAAGTCATTCGAATGCAGCAAAAGGGTTTTGCAGTAGTCTCGTGCCTTCTGCGCCATTTCCTCGTCCCGCGTTAGAAGCGCCAGTTTTTCGCGCGACGCCCAGCGTATTATTTCGTCGTCCTTCTTTTCGGGCGAAGCGTATTCGCAGGAATACCCCAGTAGCCGCAGCCACTTGCAGAGCCTGTGCAGCATTGCGTCGGCGAGGAAGCGCATGAAAAAAGCTTTTGCAGCAAGTCTTTTATATCGAGCGTTCTTTGAGTGATTCATGCACGCAAGCAAATTACTCGGAATGGACGTGTACAAAGCTGCTTTCGCCCTGTTTTGGTTCGGCGGAGCCATGCTTGTCGCGATAGGCCTCCTGCCATCGGTTATCGGCCGCATTATATTCGGCGGAATCGATCTCTTCCTCTTGGCTGGAGTGTTTTTCCTGCTCGCCGCGATGGGCATTCGCATGGTTCACCGCGAGAGCTTCTGAGTCCCCACCAACGCAGCGAAGGTTTCGTTTTCGTTAGCCCGCGCTCGGGCCGGACGCAACTAAAATTAAAGCCATCGCACTAAACTCTAGTGCCATGATTCTTTCGTTGAAGCTGCGCCACTGGAAGAGCCACGAGTCAAGCGACCTCACTTTCGGCAAGGGCACCAACCTCATTATCGGCCCGATGGGCAGCGGCAAGACCGCCATTATGGACGCCATTTGCTTCGCTTTGTACGGAACTTTTCCGGCGTTGAAAAGCCGCAAAATCAAGTTGGACGAAGTGGTCATGCAACGGCCCGCCAAGTTCTCCAAAGCCGAAGTGTCCCTGGAATTCGCGGTCGGCGACAAGACGTTCGTAGTCAACCGCACAATAAGCAGCGGAGCCAGCGAGGCCTTCCTCCGCGACAAGACAGGTTCGTTGCTCGAAGGACCGCAGAGCCAGCGCGTCACCGAAACCGTTGAAAAACTCCTGAAAGTTGACTACGAGCTGTTCACGCGCAGCATTTACTCCGAGCAAAACCGCATTGACTACTTCATTGCCTTGGGCAAGGGAGAGCGGAAGAAGCAAGTCGACGAACTGCTCGGAATCGACAAGTTCGAGGAAGCCCGTTCAACAGCCGCGACGGTCACAAACCGCCTGAAGTCACTCAAGGCAGAGCTTGACTCGCGCCTGAGGCAGCAGGACGCGCAAAAAACTGCTTCGGAAATAACTGTCTTGCGAGGCGAACTCGCCGGCCTGGAAGCCAAGAAAAACGGCGTTGCGGCTTCTCTGCGCGAACTCGGGAAAAAAGCCGCCGAAGCAACCCGCGAGCTGTCGCAACTAGAGGAAAAGGAACGCGGTTACAACGACTTCGAGCGCGAGAAAGCCCGGTCAGAAGCCCTCGCGAAACAGCATTCCGCTTCCCGCGACAGAAAAGCAGCCGTGCTTTCGCGCAAGATAACGCGGGCCGAGCTCGCCGAAAAGCCCGCGCTCGAAAAACGCGCTTCGGAACTAAAGAAGTCGCTGCAGGAACTCAGGCAGCTCGAAGGCCAGGTTAACGCGTTTCGCGAGCAGACCGAGTCGGCAAAAAGGGACGCCGCCGCCCTGCAGGGCGTCGCCGTTTCCAGGCAGGCGCAACAAGAACTTCTGGACAAGTTGTTGAAACAGCGCGACGAAGCAAGGAAAACGCTTTCCGAAGCGGAGTCCGCGTCAGCGCGCGCGACGGCCCAACTCGATTCGCTGCGCAGGCAGGATGCCGAGCTTTCGGCGCAGGCGTCGGAGGCAACCGAGCTGAGGCAGAAAACCGCGTTGCTTTCGGACTCGGAAAAGTCGCTTGAAACAACGCGTTCCGACTCCAATCAATTGCGCGAACTCGTTGCTTCCCTCAACGCGGCGTCGGAACAGTTCGAGTCGGCGCTGCAATCGCTTTCAACCGAGTCCGCGTCGTGTCCAGTATGCGACTCGCCGCTGCCGTCGGACAAGAAGACCCGCTTGTCGCATGAAAAAACCGCTTCGCTTGACAAAACGCGCGTTGAACTCAAGGACGCCCAACAGAAGCTCGGCGAGTCGGAAAAGAAAGAGAAGCAGCTGGAGTCGGAAGTTTCGCAAGCCCTTGCGTTAAAGCAAAAACTGGCCT
>JACCLL010000002.1 GCA_013425325.1 Microcaldota archaeon
CGCAGTTTTTCCGAAAGCCTGCGGGCAACTGGCTCCCTGTTTTTCACTGCTTCCACGAGCGGCAGAACCGAAGGTAGTAATGCAAGCTGTTCTGCTTTAAGGGCGGTTCCCGCTGCCGCCGCTTTTCCGAAAGAATCCAAGTGGCCCGCCGCCTGTTGCAGATAGTCAGCTACTTTAGCGGCTCCGACTTTGCTTATCGCGTATCCGAGGGCTACTTCGGTGGGATATCCTTTTATGCTGACGTAGTTGACGAGCATTCCAGCGTCTTGAGCGTGTTGCAAGGCGTTGGCGTCAAAAGCAACTCCGACGTCCGCGTCAATGCGGTTGAACAACGACTGCGGCAAGTCTCGGACGAGGCCCTGAGTCCTTAGTTCGAGGCCGTGCAACGCCATGGTGCTGCCGGTCGGCTGCACTTCGAGCTTGCTTATGTGCTCGGCGGCGCCGCGCAAGTCGTCGGCAACGTGGTTTAACTCGGTTTTCAGCGACGCGGCTTGCGTTGGCTCGACTAGCTTGCCTTCGGCCCACGAGGCAGCGCCTACTGCAATGAATCCACCCATCATTTTCGCGACGTTTGCCGCGAGGCTTCTCTTCGCCCCGATTCTGGCCAGCCAAGTCTTGTGATAGACCTCTTTTTCGTTGGGAGAAAGGTTTTCGTCGAGCTTGCGCCAGAACTCGGTTCTTCCGTCGCTCTTTAGCCTGCGCAGCATTCCGACGTGCGACTGGTGTTGCGCTTCTTCCGGAACATGAGGCAGGATTTTGTTTTTCGCCCAGTCGTTCAAAGCAACGGTTGTCAACGCCGTGTACGCTTCGTTGTAAGCCCTTGGCCCGATGGTGCGCTTTTCCGGGGGTACCGACTCGTCTTTCTGCGACCTCAGCGTCCGAAAATGCCGTTCAGACAGAACCTGCAGGGCATTTGGGCCTTCGTTGTCCCAGATTTTGAAGACGTTGTCTTCGCCGAAAACACGCCTTAGAGTCTGGCGAGTGCGTTTTGAAACCTTGACGTGCTTTTCAGTGAGCGAACCGACTAGTGCGCGGTCGAGGATTTTCTTCATTCTGTAAGCAGAAGGGATTTCGGCGCTTGCTTCACTGACTTGCCTCAAGCCGTTTGCCGCAGCCATTGCGGCCGGAAGGCTTATTCCTCCCGAGGCGACGCCGGCCAAAAGAAGGGCGGTCACGCGGGAGGTTGCGCCCAACGCGATTGCGGAGACGTCGACTTTCGCGCGTTCCTTTCCTGCGAGTTCGGCGTAGATCTTTTTTTCCAGCCAAGGCTCGTGCCAAGCTTCCTTTACTCTCTCGCGGAAAGTCATTTCGGCTCCAAGTAGAATATGACTTGAAAGGATTTAAATTGTTGAGCAACAGCATTAATTGCCGGAGGTATAGTCTTTGCGTTTTCAACTCGTTGCCTTTTGCTTGCTTTGTTTGTTTGCATTGGCGAACGCCGGCCTTGTTTTTGATAGCGAGGCTTGGTGGCTTAAGATAGAAGCGAGCGACTTGGACGGCGGGCGGTTAGACTTTCCGTTGGTGTTCACTTCCCGCGTCGAAGAGTCAGTCTATGACTTGAGGCTTTCTGTGGACGTTACGCAAGAGCCGTCCCTCGAGATTTTTTATGACGAGTTGGCTCAGGCGCGGCCGGACGACGATTTCGAAGTAGTCTATCCCGAGTTCCACGCGGAAGGCCTCGTTGGAAGCGGAGTAGACATAACCGACTGTTTTTACTTGGACGAGGCGCCGGCCGTCAGGGAAAACCAGCGGTCCATAGTCGAAACTACGATAAATTACGACTCGTTTTGCCAGTTTTGCGGAGACGTGCGGCTTTGGTTTACCGTGTCGCGCATGGCAGGGGCTCTTTCGAACCCGGAAGTTACTTTTGTTGAAGCGCGAATTCCTTGCGAAGCCGACGTGCTTCTGGTTACCAACGAGGACAGAGTAGACTTGGAGGACGAGGCGACGGCGCAGTACGGCGGCAGTCCGCACTCCGACAATTTTCGCGGCTGGATACAGCGGTATGTTAATTTGTGGGATACTCGCGGAAAGAGCGTTCGTTACGTCAACTTGGCGGACAGTACGGCGCGCAAGGCCTTTCGGGTAAGCCGCGATTCGCTGCAATTCAATTTGGACGGCCGGCCGTTAGAAGAAGAAACTGTTGAGACTTCAAGACGTTACGTAAACGCAGTCCGCAAGATACGCCGTGCAGTCGACCCAACTTACCTGATTCTAGTCGGCGGAATGAGCGTAATTCCCATGCCTTTCCAAGAAGACTCTCTGGGTTTTTTCAGTAAGGATGGCCGAATTTATTCCGACGACTTATACGCTACGCCCCAAGACGGCGTTGAGCCCGACGTGATTGCTTCGCGGTTTCCCACGCAGTTCTCAACCGACGCGACGCGCATAAACGTTTTCGCGAGCTCGGTGGCCAACGCAATCGAGGGAGACGCGACGCCTCTGCGGCTTGATCGAACCGTAATGCTTTCAGACGTCTGCGGCGGGCCAACCGAGGGGCTGACGTGCCTTTCGAGCAGTTCCTTGGTTCCAGGTTGGTTGGGCGTTGCTGCCAATACCCTTTGGCGTGAATTTGCTAACGAAAACTGCACTTTTCTCGAAGCAAACCCTTATCCCGCGTGTTTTTGGGCGCCCGCCGCCTGCAACTACACTTCTTCAACCGAAGATGCGTCCATTCCGTTCGAAAGCGTTGTTGAGCAATGTGACCCCCAAGGAAACTACTTTGCGTTTACGCAGTCGTCGGTTATTTTCCTGAACGTTCATGGAAGTGCCCAGGGTTCACTAACTGCTCAGGGCTGGGTTCCAATTCGCAACGTCTTAACCACTTCGGTTACGCTCGGTACCTACGAACTGCTTGACGTTGAACGCGAGATTCCAAGCTGGTTGTGGCTTCCCAGAAATCCGTTTGTTTACTCCCGCTCTTGCTTCGGGGGAAAAATAGCCTCAGAATATACGAACGGCTCCATCGCTCTAGCGTTTCTTTCGCGGGGCGCGCGAGCCATTGCTGGAGCAACCGGTTCGCAGCTTACTGCAGACACTGAAACCGCGGAAGCAGCTGTTGCCGGCTTGGGCGCCGACTTGGAATTCATGCGGCAGTTTAAAGCAGGGCGGTCGATAGGGGACTCTTTTCTCAATTACAAGAAACACGCGTACGGCGTAATGTCCTCATACGCCCAAAATACGGCTGCCTTCGCCGCAACTGGAACAAGCTATGCCGCCGAGAGCAGAGTAGTTCCCGCAAGCGACGTCGAATTCTATAACTCCGTAATGGCGGTTTTGTACGGAGACCCCTACTCAAAACTTCGTTCCTGATTGCATTTGCGCTTGTTTTTTAAACGCCGCTTCCTTTTTCTGTAAGTCGTTTTTCAAAAGGTGATTTTCACGGAAAGAGCTTCAAGAAATGTGCCAATGCGTTCGGCAAAACCTGTTTCGCACGTCGCGCCCCAGCCGCCGAAGGGCAAGATAACCGTTTCTTTCGCGTTCGAGTTGGACGACTACTTCAAGTACAAACTAATTTACTTGGTTGCAATAGTTTTTCTCACTGCGTTGACGTTCTTCATGTTCAGCCGCGCGGACTTCAAGCTCACCGACTTGTTCGACTTTACGCGTATGCAGTACACTCTTGAAAAACTGTACAGCATTTCCGCCATTCTTTACGTGGTTTTGTTTGCGCTGTCGCTTTCTGCTTCCACTTACTACGGCTTCAAGCTCAAGAAGTGGCAGTCGTTGGTGGCGCTTCCGTTGACGCTCTTGGTGGCGTTTTTGTTCAGCTATGTTTACCCCCAGTTTTACATGCCGTTTCTCGCAATGGCCATCACTGTTTCGGCCGCTGCGTTCTTCGCGTCCTTCGCGAAACAAGTCAATTTGACTTACGCGGGTTCGGCGTTAAGCCAAGCGCTGTTGATTTTCATAGTGCTGTCCTTCGTTTTCACTTACTCGATGGTGGAGTCGCAGAAGGAAGCGCGGTTCGACCAGTTCTTCCAGGGAATGAGTGAAATGGCGTTGAAGCAGCTCGTCGGCCAGCCGGCCGCGTCCTCGGCAGCTTCGATCGTGATTCCGGACTTTAATGCGACTGAATTAATTTACGCGAGCCTCGACCGGAACGCTACGCGTACGTTCGTCGCCTCTCAGTACAACGCGCGGCGCGACGCTTTTCTTACGCCGTTCGAGGGTCAACCGTACTTCTCAAGCCTTGCGTCAGGCACCGGCACTTTCGAAGAACTTCCCTCTTCTCAGCAGGATGCAATGGTCAATTCATTCTATTCTTTTGCAGGCAACCAGTCGGGCAGGTTCCAGCAGGTGATACGCAACGCGATAACTGCGCAAGTCACTCCCGCGAACCAAACCTCGGCTGCGCCGGCCGAACTCAGCGCCTACCAGCTCCAGCAACTTAAGCAGCAGGCGCTTCAGACTCCCGCGGTTAAAGCGGTTTACGACAACTTTTCGTTCGTCATTGCGCTTCTAGTGGTATTCGTAGTCGCGTCTTTCAACTTTTTCGCCAAACTCATCGCCCAGGGCATGACGTGGCTGCTGATAAAACTCGAGCTTTGAACGTTTTGGGCTGAATCAACCCCCTTTTTTTCGAGGCGGGGCATGGACGGCGGAGGGAGCCACCGGTAACCCACTGGCAAGCCACTGGGTTTTTACTTTTTATACTCGCCTCTTTTCAAGTGTTTTGAGTGCGTCGCTAGACGAGCAGAAAGAGCCTATCTAAATGTCGCTTTCGCTCAAAATAGAGATGAAATAACGTGGAAAACGAGGTAAGCCAGACGGACGCGGGCAAAATAGCAGAAATTTGCGGAATCCATGCCGGCGACGGTTATCTAAGATTAGGAAGGCAAACAGAGATGGACATCAGTGGCAGCCTAGAAGAGAGAGAATACTATACCAACTATATAATCCCTTTATTCGAATCCGTTTTTTTAATAAAAATTATGGGCAGAACCTTTCCTTCTAGAAAAACATACGGCTTTGTTATACGAAACAAGGATGTCGTAACCTTTTTTATTGAATTAGGTTTTCCAAACGGTAAAAAGACGGACATCGTTTCCATTCCGAAATCGATTCTAGAAAGCAGGGATCCAAACCTATACAAAAAGTTCTTGCGCGGTTTGTTTGATACTGACGGTACCATAACTTTCCTTAGGCGAAAAGGAAAGTATTGTTTATTCAAAAGGATGCATAATGTTTATCCTCGAATAACTATTAGCACCATTTCAAAAAGGCTTGCTGAAGAAAGCGCGTTTTTATTGGAAAAACTAAGCATTAGGCACAGCCTCCAAACTCAAAAGTCAAAAAAACCAAACGAACACGATAACTATAGAATATGGCTTTATGGCGCGGCCGTAGAAAGCTGGATGAAAATAATTGGCAGCAAAAATCCAGTTCAGTTATCAAAATATTTAGTCTGGAAAAAGATTGGCTATTGTCCCGCTGGCTCTACTTACGCCGACAGACTGAATATTCTCGGAGTGGCCTCATGCAGTAATGGATAGCCGCCGAGGCTTCGGAGAAGTTTTTGAAAGAGCTTCATCAAAAGCGGTTAAAGGAACCTCGAAATGAGGGTTTGAATCCATCCGAGCCCGTTTCTTTTTTCCGCCACCATTAAATGTAACCGATGCTATAATTGTTTACAGTGGGCCCTTAGCTTAGTCTGGAAAGAGCACCTGGCTTCGAACCAGGGGGTCGGGGGTTCGAATCCCCCAGGGCTCGCCTTTTTCTTTCTTGGTTAAACTTATAATGGCTTGTCGCAATTTCTTTCTCATGATGGAACGGATCGACGAGCTTGAAAAGGCTCTGCGCAGGTCGCGCGGCCGGGCCGTGGTGTTAGTCCATCCTCGCTTTCACTTATCTGTCCCCCTCGTCGAAGACGACCCTCGTAACACTCCTGCGGGCAGGAAGTACTTGGCGACTCAACGCGTAGTAATACAAAAGTCGAAGATTCCGGTGATAGTGTTTGAAGAAGAGCAGTGCGCCGCTGCGACCAAGAAGGCCTTTGGTGAAAAGGTGTTCATTGTCGTGACCGAAAAAAGCCGTCCTGAACCAGTCGGGGGATGGAAGTTGCTCGAGTTGCTGAAGGCAAGGGGACTGAAGCACGGCATATTCGGGGGCCAAAGATTGTCGTGCGTGCCGTTCACGGCCGCCATAAGGGCCCGCGCCGTCACCGAAACCCTCGAGCTGCAAGAAAGCGGCTTGATGCTGGACAGGCGCGGCTTTAGCGTGTACGGCTGCGTGCCGCGGGCAATGAGGGAGTTTCTCAGACGGGGCCTGCGGATAAGCTTCATGAAGAACGTGGTTTACCCCCAAAAATTCGTTTAACGCGCGGGTGGTTAAATGATTGAACGAATGGACGAACTCGAGAGCGCCCTGCGCAAGTCGGGAGGAAGGGCAGTTGTTCTAGTACACCCGCTGTACTTCAAGTACCATCCCATCCGCATTCGGGGCGTGGAAGTGCCTGAACGCCCGGATGCAAGGAATTACCTCCGCCTCCAGCAAAAGAGAGTGGAGACGTCAAAGTTTCCCGTCATAGTCTTCGAGGAAGTAACTAGAGTGGAACAGACCAGAAAAGCGCTGGGCGGCCGGGCGTTCTTCGTTCCCACGGGAGAATACGGGCCAAGGCCAGCCCTTGACTGGGACGTACTGGATTTCCTTAAGCAAAAGGGACTGAAGCACGGCGTGTTCGGGGGACAGGCCTTCGTTTGCGGCCACTTTGCTCCAACTGCAAGCGCGCGCAAGGCCTTGCAGGACCTCCGCGCGGCAGCGAAGGAAACCATTACCGGCAAAAAAATGCGTCGAATGGGTTTTCAGGGCTGCGTGTCCGAGACGATGAAGGAATTCCTGAACCGCGGTCTTCAAGTAAGCCTCATGAAAAACGTGGTTTTTCCGCAGAAACTTA
>JACCLL010000025.1 GCA_013425325.1 Microcaldota archaeon
ATTGCCTTCGACGTGGAACGAGTAGTACACGCGTTCTAAGGCCGAGAAAAGCCTTTAAATACGTCTTGAAACAGAATTATGTCAGTGAGCGCAGGAGCTCATTTCGCGTTCTCGCGTTGCGAACGGTATTAAAGCCAGAAATGGCAAAATATTGGTTTGTGCGCCGGGATGGCGGAGTGGTTAACGCGCACGCCTGGAACCTCTTGTTCTGGTGCCCCGTATGGGGAGACCGTGGAGTTCCCTGAAAGCGTGTGGCCGAAAGGCCTCCTGAGTTCGAAATGGCTAGAAAAACAGTTTGAGCCACGGGCGTCTCAGTCCCGGCGCTTGTTTTGTTTTTCGTTTTCCAGAGGAATGTGTTTATGGCAAAGGAAAAAGAAAAGCCCGCAGAGGCAAAGCCGAAGAAAGAGGAGAAGAAAGCCTTCAAGCCCGTCCAGAAGCATGTCTCGAAAATGACCGGCAAGGAAAGCAAGGACTTCAAGGGAATAGTCCGCTTGGCCGGAACAGACTTGGACGGACACCTTGACGTGAGAAAGGCTTTGAACAAAATCAAGGGAATCGGCCATAACCTATCTGCTTCGCTGTCGATCGGCGCTTCAAGCAGGCTCGGAATCGACCCGGCAATGTCGGTCGGAGAATTGAGCGAAGAAAAACTAGAGTCCCTCGAAGCGTTCATAAAAAACCCCGAGGGTTCGGTAATGACTTTCATGCTAAACCGCCAGAACGACCCCGAAACGGGTTCGGACAGGCACTTGATTGCAACCGACTTGGTTTTCGCAATCAATCAAGACATCCAGAGACAAAAAGACACTAGAAGCTACGTTGGATGGCGGCACAGCCTCGGACAGAAAGTCCGCGGACAACACAACCGCACCACCGGACGCAGCGGAATGACTGTGGGAGTCATGAAGAAGACCCTCAAGCAACAGGCCGCAGCTGCCGGCGAGAAGAAGGAAGAAAAGAAGTGATGATGCATGGGCGACCCGCGAAGGAGACGCAAGCTCTACGAATCCCCGAAAAAAATGTGGGACAAGACTCGCATTGAAGAAGAAAGCAAGCTCGTCAACGAATACGGCTTGAAAAACTCGCGAGAACTGTGGCGCATGCAGACTATCCTGCGCAAGATACGCCGCGAAGCAAGACGCATTCTCTCCCGCAAGGGAACGCACTTGGAGGAACGCGAGAAGGCGCTGCTCGCGAGAGTAAAGAGATTCCTCGTCAGAAAACCGGATGTTACGCTCGACGACGTTCTCGCGCTTGACACCCGAGCAATTCTAGAACGCAGGCTGCAGACAGTCGTCCTCAAAAAGCACTTGGCGAAGACGCCGAAGCAGGCAAGGCAATTCATTGTACACGGCCACGTCGCAGTCGGCCCGCAGAGGCTCAGCATTCCCTCCTACTTAGTGAAATTCGACGAAGAAGAGTCAATCAACTGGTCCGGAACGCCCGTAACATTCGACTCCGGAGCCAAGGCACCTGAACCGGCGAAGGAAGAAAAGCCGGCTGAGGCGGTGAACTAAACAATGGCCGAAACTACTCCCGAACCAACTCCAGCAACTCCCGCGCCGGCTGCAGCGCCTGCCGCCCCCGCAAGGGCACCGGGAAGGTTTGCCCCCCGCGCTTTCATTCCGAAGGAAGGAAAGTGGGGAGTCGCACACGTTTACTCCAGCAAAAACAACACGATAATCACGATAACTGACTTGAGCGGCGCCGAAACAATTGCAGTAGGCAGCGGCGGAATGATAGTCAAAAACGACCGCGAAGAAGGCGGCCCGTACGCGGCAATGCAAGCAGCGTTTACTGCCTCTGAAAAAGCCAAGCAAAGAGGAGTAATAGGCGTGCACGTGCGCGTCCGTGCTCCAGGCGGCCACGGCACTAAAACTCCCGGAACCGGAGCGCAGGCGGCAATCCGCGCGCTAGCAAGAAGCGGGTTGCGCATTGGAAAAATAGAGGACGTTACCCCAATTCCGACTGACACTACGAAGAGGCCCGGCGGAAAGAGGGGACGCAGAGTATAAAGTGGTGAGAAAAAAGTGAAAATAATTCCTTTGAAAGAAGCCACTGACTGCATTACCGTGCGCTTGGAAGAAGCCAGCGTCGCGCAAGCCAACGCCCTCCGCAGGGCGGTGGTCGACGACCTGCCGGCCTTCGCGATAGACGAAGTCGACTTCTTCGAAAACAATTCCTGCGTGTTCAACGAATACCTTGCAAACAGGCTTGGCTTGATTCCGCTGACGTTCGACGACGAACTAGCCGACGACGCAAAAGTTATCTTCACCCTCGACAAAGAAGGCCCCTGCACGGTCTACAGCCACGAACTGCGCAGTACGGACGAAAAAATAAAGGTATTCTGCAAAAACATTCCCATCGTAAAACTCGGAGAAAGACAAAGGCTCCGCCTTGAAGCAACCGCAATAAAAGGAACCGCGCGAAAACACGCCAAGTTCCAGTCGGCACTGGCTGCATACTGCTATGCGGCGGACATTAAAACAAAGAAAGGCGAAAAGAAAATCGCCGCAGCCTCGGCCGCCTGCCCGAGAAAAATCATCAGCGAAAAAGGCGAAGTCGAACACCCCGAGGCATGCGACTTATGCGGAGCCTGCGTCGAAGCAGCGCCCGAAGCAGTCACACTCAAGGGAAAGGAAGACGAATTCATTTTCTTCGTGGAAACATACAACAACATTACAGCCCCCCAGCAGCTCAAGAGAGCGCTGGCAAAGCTGGAAGAAAGGTGCGCGTCCCTAGCGAAAGAAGTGTGAAAATGAAATTACGCGTCGCGCCCGGCGCAAAAAAATTCTCCGTCTCGCAAAGAAACGGCGAATTCGTCGTGCGGCTGACGCAGCAAGCGAGGGAAGGCAAAGCGAACGAAGAACTCCTCGAACGCCTGCGGAAAATCGTGGGCGCAAAAGCGTTTCTCGTCCGCGGCGCCAAAAGCCGCGAAAAAGAAGTGGCTTTCGAAGGCGTTTCCGACGAAGAAGCAGTAAAGAAAATCACTGCGTTGGCGCAAAGCGTTTAACGCGGGGGTGGCAGAGCTTGGTCAAAAGCCGCTTTCCCGTTTTGGGAAATCGGCAGGTTTGTTCTTGGTTTCGGTTGAAGAAAAGGTCCTCAACCGCCCGAAAGGCGGCACAGAACCCTTCCGACGAAGAAGAAAAAACAATCTGACCAAATGCGCAGGCTTGAGGTGCCTGTACCTTAGCGGTTGCGAGGGTTCAAAACGACCGAAGTCGTGAAAATCCCTTCCCCCGCATTTATTTTGGATGGCGAAAAACAATGGTGAAAAAAGGACCTGAAAATGTTCAGTTGAAGGCGTTAATCAACTTCCTCGAAAAAGCGGGGACTAAAAACAAGGCGCCCGTCTGGAAGAAGGCGGCTTTCCTCCTAGCAAAGCCCACCCGCCAGAGGCCCGAAGTCAACCTATACTCGATAGAAAAGAATTCAAAAGACGGAAGCACAGTGCTCGTTCCAGGCAAAGTACTCAGCCAAGGAATGCTTTCACACAAGGTAACGCTGGCCGCCTTCCGCGTCTCCAAACCCGCCGCGGCAAAACTCGCAAAAAACGGTTCCAAAACCATTTCGTTAAATCAACTCGTTGAAACAAACCCGACAGGAAAAGGAGTTGTTTTCCTAGTAAAGTGATTTACAATGATAATTGACGCAACAGACACCGTGATGGGAAGGCTTTCGACGCAAGTCGCAAAGCTCCTGCTAAAAGGACAATCCGTCGACGTAGTAAACGTAGAACAAACCGTTTTGTCAGGAGAACCCAAGAAAATCGTCGAACGCTACCGCAAGCGACGCGGAATGCAGAACAAAGGCAACCCCGAGCACAGCGCAAAGTGGCCCCGGCGCCCGGACTACCTGTTCAAGCGCGTAGTGCAGGGAATGCTTCCCAAGAACCGGACCGGAGAAATAGTGCTGCACAACCTAACCGCACACGTCGGCGTCCCAAAAGAACTAGCTGAAGAAAACGCCGAAAAACTCAAGACCAAATCCGCTTCAAAACTGCAGTGCCGGCAAATAACGCTAAAAGAACTGTGCCAAAGACTAGGGTGGAACCCATGACAAAAGGAAAAACAAAGGCAAAAATAATCGTCGCAAGAGGCAAGCGCAAGCGAGCAATCGCACGCGCCGCAATACGCGAAGGCAAAGGCATTCTCCGCGTAAACAACGAAACAGTAACCGCATTCACTTCACCCTTCCTCAGGCAAACCATTAACGAACCACTCAAGTTCACCGACACGAGCGCGCTCGACATTGACGTGACAGTAACCGGCGGCGGCCCCGCAGGCCAAGCGCAAGCAGCCCGCACCGCAATAGCCAAAGCACTCGTTTCGTACACCGGAGACGACGAACTCAAGCACAAAATGCTCGAATACGACCGCACGCTCTTGGTCGAAGACGTAAGGCGTGTCGAACCCAAGAAATTCAAGGGACCAAAGGCACGCGCAAGATTCACCAAGTCATACAGGTAGATTGACGATGATAATTCCCGTAAGATGCTTTTCGTGCGGCAAGCCAGTCGCTGAAAAGTACGACGAGTACGCCGCAAGAACCACTAAAGGCGAAGCGCCGGCAAAAGTATTGGACGACCTCGGAGTCACGAGATACTGCTGCCGCAGAATGTTCCTCGGCCACGTCGACTTAATGGACGAAATACTGCCCTACGCACGCTTCTAAAACCCGCTCCACCAAAATAATAGCAGACGGGGTCGTGGGACAACCTGGCAGCCTATCGCCTTGGGGAACGCCCGCGTCACAAGCGCGGGAAACCAAAATGGCGACGATCCGAGTTCAAATCTCGGCGACCCCACTCCCTTTTTTATTCACCCTCGACGAAAATACTTGCGACGCGGCCGTGGTCTAGCGGTTTTGATCTCAGCCTTCCAAGCTGAGGGTCCGGGTTCGACTCCCGGCGGCCGCATTCTCTTTTTATTTTCTTTCGCGCTTAGACTAGTCAATGATTAAACTCGTTTTATTCGACATAGACGGCACGCTAGTCGATACTGACACCGCGTTAGTGCGGGCGTTCCAGAACACGTTCTCCAATTTCAAGATGCGCCCGCCCACTGAAAAGGAAGTCTTGCGGGGAGTCGGTAACGAGGAGGAGAACTGGATTAAACTGATTTGGACCGGCGAGCGGCCCATTCCGAAACAGAAGATTGACGAAATGGCGGAGTACTTCAGGTGCAAGTACTTCGGCTTCTATTTTCCGGTAATGGCGCACTTGATGTCGGGCGCGAAGGAAACGCTGGAAGGGCTTCGCGCAAAAGGAATCAAGACCGCAATAATAACTAACGGCAAGCACGAGTACGTGGAGCGCGTGACTTCCTATTTCAAGATAACGGAGTTGATCGACTACGCCGTGTCAGTCGAGGACGTGAAGCACATCAAGCCGTCCCCCGAACCGATTAAGCACGCGCTGGAACACTTCAAGGCGAAGCCCGATGAAGCGGTTTACGTCGGCGACACTGAAATCGACGCAAAAGCAGCGCATGCGGCGGGAGTTCATTTCGCGTTGGTGGTTCAATCGCGGAACGCGTTGGTTAAAGCAGGGCATAGGCTGGGCTCGTTAAAAGAATTGCTTTCCGTCGTGCAAGAAACCTAGGCGGCTTGGACTTGCTGAGCCTGGCGTTGCCGGCGGGCCAGAATCTTTGCTTGAAGCTCGGTTTCCTCTTTTTCGTCCTTTTCGACGGCTTCCTTGGCGCGGCGTTCAAGTTCCTGCAACGCTTTTTCGTCCAATACGCGCACGAAGATTTCTCCAAACAAGTTGTCCTGCCACGCTAGAACCTTGTTTTCCTGAACCAAGTGCAGTATCGGCATCAAGTGCCGTACTACGTTTTCGACGCCGTAGCACCAGATTCCGTGCGAGTGCCCGTTGCCGGGGCCGGGACAAGGTTCGCCGGTAAAATAGGGCTTGATTAACTCCGAGAAAAGCAAGACGTTCTGCGTGTCCTTGATTTCCAGCGCGCGTTCGTACACTTTCTGCATAAGTTCGTTCATGTCTTCCTTCTGTAACTCTATTGAGAAGATTTTCGGCGCGACGGGCTGGAGGATGGGCTTTGCTTGGTCGCGCATGACGTCGTCAACGGCTTGAATGAGTTCTTCCAGCGTTAGTTTCCTGCGGCGCGGCTGGTTTGCGCGTAAAACGAGTTCGGGAATCTCCTCTTGGATGTAAGTGTGTTCTTCGACGACTTCCGGCTCGGGCTCTTCTTCCTCAAGCGAAAGCGCGTCTGCCTTGAAGCGCAAGAGCAGGGCCGAAGCGAGGATTATGTTCGCCGGAATTCGCAGGTCCATTGACTGGAGTTCCCTGATTTTCTGCAAATACTTATCCGCCACGTCGATTAAGTCGACTTCCCACGGATTCATTTGGTTGCTGTTGACTAGTTCGATCAAGAACTCCTTCCAAGTGGGTTGAACCACGAATGACATCAAGTCCATGCTTGACTTCCTTCCTTTTTTCCGCTTTAGT
>JACCLL010000007.1 GCA_013425325.1 Microcaldota archaeon
GCATTGCGTGGTACTTGACGTACTTGTCTTCGGGCTTCATCAAGTACAGAATCAGTCCCGTTATTATTCCCAGCAAGTAAGCAATCGCTCCGAGGAGGTTGCTTTCGTTTGCAGAACTTTTAGCCATTCGTAAATCACCTGTTAAGGCAACTCGAGGGTGATTAAAATGCTTTATGGCGCTAGTGGCGCGCGAGTTCCTTGAGCCAGTCGAAGGACTTGAAGGCCTTCCACGCCAGGACCACTCCCGCTAAAATCAGTAAGTATGCAATGATTTGCATCAGGTCCGAGTATGCGCTGTACGCCTCTGCGTTTGCCGCGTACAGGACGCCGAGCAGTTCCAGGCCGCTGTGGACCGCGAAAGCCAGCAGGCCGACGTCGATGACTATCAGCGGTTTTGCGAGCGAACTGTCCTTGAAGGCGCGGAAAAACCAGTACACTCCTCCAAGTAACGCGATTGCGAAAAGAAACGCGAGAAGTTCTGGAAAGTACGGAGTTAAGAACGACATGAAAAAACAACTGCTTTTCCGTTTTTAAACTTGCTTGAAACAAGGCGGGGCCACGGGGATTTGAACCCCGGTCAAGAGCTGTCTGCATTCACGAAGTCATGCGACCGCGGATTTCCGCAAGCTCCCATTCTATCCAGGCTGAACTATGGCCCCTTCGGAGTATTTTTGTCCAGCAACGTATAAAAACGACTTCCTGCATTATTTTCTTCACTGTTTCTAGAAGACTTTGTTTTCTGACAGTTTATTGGAGAGTGTTGACAAATGGTTGCCTGTGGAACGTGCGGACGCAGCGTCCAGAACTACGTGCAGTTCAAGTGCCCCGGCGAAAACTGCGACGAGAAAATAATTCGCTGCGCGGTTTGCCGCGAGAACGAGAACCCGTATACTTGCCCGAAGTGCGGCTTCAAAGGACCGTGATGTAAATGGGTAAGGTAATGACGGTAATGAAAGTTTATCCCGAGGAGGGGGCGGACATGCAGAAGCTCTTGGACGACGTTTACGCAGTCAAGGGCTGCAACTCCGCGAAAATAGAGGAATTCGTGTTCGGAGCCAAGATAATCAAGGCGTCCTTCGTCTGCGACGACAAGGAAGGCGTCGACTTTGAAGAGAAGGTCAAAGTCTTGAAGGGCGTGAGCGAAGTGCAGGTCGACGAAGTCGGCTTGATCAGCTAGTTTGTCGAAGCCATTCTGCCGAGCGTCTTTTTTATTCCGGTCCAGTGCGAGCCCTTCCAATAGATTCTTCCGCAGCCGCGGCACTCCCAGAAGTCCCTGCGATGCTTGAAAACATACGGCCAGACTCTTCCTTTCGCTTCCGCCTTCGTTACTTTGCTCAGCGGCGAATTGCATTCAGGACAAGTTGTTCTGGACGGAGTCTTGCGGGGCTTCAAGTGCATTGCGCGAAACACTTCCTTCGCCTGTTCCTGGAAGTCGTTAGAGTGAAGCAAAAGGGTTTTGCAATAGTCCCGCGCCCGTTGCGCCAGCTCCTCGTCCCGCGTGAGAAGCACTATTTTTTCGCGCGACGCCCAGCGTATTATTTCGTCGTCCTTCTTTTCGGACGAGGCGTATTCGCAGGAATATCCCAGTAGCCGCAGCCACTTGCAGAGCCTGTGCAGCATTGCGTCGGCGAGGAAGCGCATGAAAAAAGCTTTTGCAGCAAGTCTTTTATATCGAGCGTTCTTTGAGTGGTTCATGCACGCAAGCAAGTTACTCGGAATGGACGTGTACAAAGCTGCTTTCACCCTGTTTTGGTTCGGTGGAGCACTGCTCGTCGCGATAGGCCTCCTGCCATCGGTTATCGGCCGCATAATATTCGGCGGAGTCGATTTCTTCCTGTTGGCCGGGGTGTTTTTCCTGCTCGCCGCTATGGGCATTCACATGGTTCACCGCGAGAGCTTCTGAGTCCCCACCAACGCAGCGGAGGTTTCGTTTTCGTTAGCCTGCGCTCGAGTCGGACGCAACTAAAATTAAAGCCATTGCACTAAACCCTAGTGCCATGATTCTTTCGTTGAAGCTGCGCCACTGGAAGAGCCACGAGTCAAGCGACCTCACTTTCGGCAAGGGCACCAACCTCATCATCGGCCCGATGGGCAGCGGCAAGACCGCCATAATGGACGCCATTTGCTTCGCTTTGTACGGAACTTTCCCGGCGTTGAAAAGCCGTAAAATCAAGTTGGACGAAGTGGTCATGCAGCGGCCCGCCAAGTTCTCGAAAGCCGAAGTGTCCCTGGAATTCGCGGTCGGCGACAAGACGTTCGTGGTAAGCCGCGCAATAAGCGACGGGGCCAGCGAGGCCTTCCTCAGGGATAAGCTGGGTTCGTTGCTTGAAGGGCCGCAGAGCCAGCGCGTCACCGAAACCGTTGAAAAACTCCTGAAAGTTGACTACGAGCTGTTCACACGCAGCATTTACTCCGAGCAAAACCGCATCGACTACTTCATTGCCTTAGGCAAGGGAGAAAGGAAGAAGCAAGTCGACGAACTGCTAGGAATCGACAAGTTCGAGGAAGCCCGTTCAACCGCCGCTACGGTCACAAACCGCCTGAAGTCACTCAAGGCAGAGCTTGACTCGCGCTTGAGGCAGCAGGACGCGCAAAAAACCGCTTCGGAAATAACCGTCTTGCGAAGCGAACTCGCCGGCCTGGAAGCCAAGAAAAACGGCGTTGCGGCTTCTCTGCGCGAACTCGAGAAACACGCCGCCGAAGCAACCCGCGGGCTGTCGCAACTCGAGGAAAAGGAACGCGGTTACAACGACTTCGAGCGCGAAAAAGCCCGGTCAGAAGCCCTCGCGAAACAGCATTCCGCTTCCCGCGACAGAAAAGCAGCCGCGCTTTCGCGCAAGATAACGCGGGCAGAGCTCGCCGAAAAGCCCGCGCTCGAAAAACGCGCTTCGGAACTAAAGAAGTCGCTGCAGGAACTCAGGCAGCTCGAAGGCCAGGTTAATGCGTTTCGCGAGCAGGCCGAGTCGGCAAAAAGGGACGCCGCCGCCCTGCAGGGCGTCGCCGTTTCCAGGCAGGCGCAGCAAGAACTTGTGGACAAGTTGTTGAAACAGCGCGACGAAGCAAGGAAAACGCTTTCCGAAGCGGAGTCCGCATCGGCGCGCGCGTCGGCACAACTCGATTCGCTGCGCAGGCAGGATGCCGAGCTTTCGGCGCAGGCGTCGGAAGCAACCGGGCTGAGGCAGAAAACCGCGTTGCTTTCGGACTCGGAAAAGTCGCTTGAAACAACGCGTTCCGACTCCGATCAATTGCGCGGACTCGTTGCTTCCCTCAACGCGGCGTCGGAACAGTTCGGGTCGGCGCTGCAATCGCTTTCGACCGAGTCCGCGTCGTGTCCGGTATGCGACTCGCCGCTGCCGTCGGACAAGAAGGCCCGCTTGTCGCATGAAAAAACCGCTTCGCTTGACAAAACGCGCGTTGAACTCAAGGACGCCCAACAGAAGCTCGCCGAGTCGGAAAAGAAAGAGAAGCAGCTGGAGTCGGACGTTTCGCAAGCTCTTGCGTTAAAGCAAAAACTGTCCTCGGCCGAAAAGTCGGAGGAAAAGCTGAAGGAAGTCCGGCAATCGATTGCGTCAGCCGAATCGCAGGCGCGCGAGTTGTCGGAAAAACTTTCGAAGACCGAAGGCGGGCTTAATTCTTCGGAAACCGCCGTGGACGAAGCGCGTTCACTCTTGGAAAAAGCAGTCCGCAGAGAACAACTGTC
>JACCLL010000057.1 GCA_013425325.1 Microcaldota archaeon
CTCGCACTTGTCATCACATGAAACTCCTTCGCACGGCGCAGGAGTGGGCGTGGCAGTTCGAACTGTGTCACAACATTGTTTCGTCGCAGGCTTTTGCAGCGAACCGGTTTCCTTGCGCACGCGCTTGTAACCCGTTCTGCACGTGGGCTCCGTCTCGCTGTAGTTAGTAGTAATGTCGGCGTGGCAGTCGTACTTCGTCTTGATTATCCCAAGCGGCTCAATAATTATGTTGAGGACGGGAATGCCGCAATCCGGCAATCCGTCGATTCCATCGTCATGCGTTCCAATCGTGCAGTTGTTTGGCGAAGCCAGCCAGTCGCATCCGACTGCCTGCGTCTTCCTGCAAACGTAGCGCGTCGCCTCGACGGACACGGTTCCGGCGTCTTGCTCGCTGCACGAAACTCCCGCGATTCCGCATTCGGCAGGACACTCTCCGCTAGGTTCGGAACACTGTTCTCTTGCAGCCGCGGCGGGAACGAAAGCTATCAACGCCGCGACAGCGACGCACGCCAATGCAATCAAAAGTATTTTTTTCAATCAAATCACGTTCTCAAAGCAATTGTATACCTGTGCCGCTTTGCAACAACAGTCTGCGGGAAACTCCAGCCGTCAGAAGGATTGTCGGAAACCCAGACATCCAAGTAATAGACCGAGAATGGGTTTAGGAACAGCCGCGGGTTTATTGCGTCGGGGTTGCGGTTGTCCCCGAGCGTAAGCTTGCTCAAACCCTCGCGAATTCCGTTGGAGAACGAAGCGCTCCACTTTCTCTGAAGCGGCGAAATCATTCCCGACTCCAGCAACGAGCTGACGTTCAACGCTATTCCCCTCGCGTCGCGAATTGCTTCCACCCAAATCGAGCCACTGGCAATGCGCGCTAAGCTCGCGTCTTTCACGACGCCGTAGAAGGCAACGCGCGTCGGCACTGCACAGAAAGTCTCCATGGCAAAGTCGACGGGAGCGCGAGCCAAGTGCCTTGAACTGTTGCGCTCTATTCCCGCCCAGTTAGTATTACAGGTCGTCCATAAGAACAAAGAACTGGGGTCGCACGGGTTTGTGTAGAAGTACGGCCGGCAGCCTTGGTTGAGTGGCAAGTCGGGATTTTGGAACGGCGTTAGCCCAGTGCACGTGTTTGGCGTAACACTCAAACACAACGACGGATCGCCCAACGGGCTTATGATAACATTGTTTGCTGCAATCCACAGCTTTCCGCCGCTGCCGGCATACGGAATAAGGCCAGCAAGCTTGTAGTCGGCACGAATATCCGCTTCCTTGAAAGCCAGTTCATTCGCGCGAATTGCAATGTCTGCCGACGCGTTTCTCGGGTCGCGTTCAAAGAATTTTATGTCGCTGAAGCGAGTTCGCGAGTCCATAGACCAGAAGCCAACCGAACCGCTTGGCGAACAATTTACGGGAGCGGCGATATAGTCTATCGCAGGCGCGTGTCCCTCGAAGTTTTCGTCTTGGCTCCAGTAGGCCTTGAAGTTGCAGCCCCTTACTTCTATTTTCAAGTAATAACTCTTCAAGCCGCTCGGAATCTGCGCAAAAGGATAACGCGGCGGAACAGTGACTTCTTCGCCGATAGCAGAACTGTTTTTTAACAATATCCAGCCGCTGACTTCGTTAGCGCACAAGCTGCCGCCGGGAGTGGGCGTCGTGCCAGTAAAGAAGTTCGCGTTTGTTGATGCACACCTGCGCAACTCAAGCGTTTTGTTTCCACCGGTTCCCAAGTTGTTTAACTTCAACAAGTATGCCTTTCCGCTTGCGCCTTCGACTCTGAAAAGAATTCCTGCAGACGCGCTTCCGACGCGGTCGTCCCTGCCGGCGACGTCGTCTGAAGTCAAGTGCTCTATTTTAGCCGAAAAAGCAAAGTCGTTAGAAACTCGGTTGGGTTTACTGAGGACAACTGCGCCGACGCTCATGGGCGATGCATTGAAAATAAAAGAGTACTGCTTCGTTTCGGCACAGTTTGTTGTTCCCGGCCAACAGGCTTTCACTTTAAAGTAATACTTTACGCCCGAAACAAGTTTCCTATACAGTTGCGGCTCTATTGGGATACTCGGAGGATCATTGGAAAACCACGCAAGAAATTGGCACCAGCCAGTGCCATTGCTAAGCATTTGACCGTAAGTGATATTGTAGCGTGATGAAGCTACATTTCCAGGAGTTTCGTTTAAAGCCAGATAAAAAGTTCCGTTTAAAACCAGTTTAGCTAAGTTGTCGCCACAAGTAGACTCATCAACAATGGAGGGGTCTTTCAAGTAAAGGTAAATATTTATCGCCTCGCCAGTTGCGGGATAGGAGTAGTTCTTTGGGCGAGGAGTGTGCAGTAAGACGGTGTAACCACCTAAGATAGTGAATAAGCCAAGGGACGCGTCACTGTTGTTGTAAGCATTAAAGTCTATGAACTCCGTTTTCAGCGTGTCTGTCTCGAATCCGTCAGGCACGCCGTCACCGTTTGAGTCCAGAACCGTCCAGTAATTCGAGGAGTTGGTGTTGTAAGTGTAGGTAGTAGCACCGGAAGTCTCGGACTTTGTTGGCTTGCTGAGGTTTACGTATACCGCTGGGTTGAAGAAATTCGTTTCTATTGTCGAGTTCCGTACGGTAAACCCGGCGCCGGCTTCTGTGGAGCCGGAGTGGGAAAGTATTTTTCCGTGCATTTCAGCGTCGCTCGTAAACTCAAGGAAAACGGCGTCGTTGTACATCGTCGGCCCGCCTTCGATCGGCAGGTGCGATGCATAAGGCAAGTCGGGCCGGCGGTTAGTTGCTTCGATTACGCCGTCTAAAACGCTTTTGGCCGTGCCGCGCGCGTAGACCGCCACCCAGTGGCTGGTTGACTTCAACGAACCGCTTGAAGCGAGGTTAAGCGAGCCGCTCAAGTTAAGCAAAAGAGAATACTTGGAGGAAACGTTTGAAGAAATTTTCGTGTCCGCCGCTTCTATTGAAAGCCGTCCGTTTCCTACAATAAAAGGTTCGCTGAGTATATTCACGTCTTTTGCTTTTATTTTTACGTCGCACTGGACAAACTTTGCGGTTGACGGCCCGAATTTTACGTCCGAATTCGCGAGGTCCAAGAAAAATCCGTACTGGTTTTCGTTCGGCTCAACCTCCAACAGCGCGCAAGCCGCGCTTGTCAGGCCATTGCCGACTGAGATGGTTCCGAGGAATGACGAGAGAGCTCCTGCGCCGCCGCCTTCGGTGCGGCGCATTATCTTTACTTTACCACCTGCCTTTAGCGAGGAAGTTGTTGCGAAAGTAACTCGGTTTGCTCTTATTTCAAGGTCGCCGGAAGCAATCAGGCTCCCTTCCACCACCACATTGTCTGCTTCGATGGTGAGGTTGCCGCAGTTGTTGCCCAACATCGCGTGGGCGCTGACGTAAACCAAGTCCTGCACTATCAAGTTAAGCTTTCCAGCAGAGCTACAACTTAAAGAGGTCCCTATCAACGCAGTAGGCGTTCCAGTAGAGGATACGTTTAGGTTGCGAAAGTGCAGGGTAAGGCTAGAGTTAACGAAGTTCAAAACCTGGTTTCTGACAGTCAGGTCAAAATCGCCGTCTGGGCGCGCAAGGCTTGAATAACAGGGGTTTGTGACGGAGTAAGTAGTGCCCACGAACTTGTTCAAAGGCGACGCAGCATCCCATTCCGAAGTACGCTCTGCGGGAGGAGAAAGGTCGGTTATCAAACACCTTGTTTCGCCGGCGCTGAAGCCGGTCCCGCCGTATGCGTTGTCGCAAGTCATGCAGTCTTCGTAGCGGAAGAAGCCGTCCGAGGCGGCTGCCAAGGCGGCGAACGAAATCAAAGCCAGTAAAACGAGTTTGGAATTCATTTTCTTTCCCCTTAAACGCATTATGTTCGAATCGTTTTTATACTTACTGCCTGGCCAGCTCAAGCGTCACTCTGAAAACCTGGTTGCCGCCGGCAAACATTTTTTGGCTCGCCGGCTCGTAACCCTGTTTTTCCACCCTCACGCCGAATTCCGCGCCGTACTCAATCCCTGGAAAGTAAACCACGCCCAAGTAAGTAGTCCCCGAAGCAACTTCCCGCGCGCCCTTAAGTAAAGTGACTGTCGCGTCGTCGAGCCGGTCCCCCGAAGGGCCGTAGACAATCACTTGGACGTCAGTAGCCTGCGAAGACGCGTTTGCCGTAGAGAAATACGCCCACGCGCCAATTATCACGACGAACAGAATGAACAGGAATGCGATGAAGGAAGGGATTCCCCTTTTTTCAATCGGGTTCACGAACAACGAATAGACCGGCAAACGAAGTTTTTGCAGAAAGTCGCAGGCCTTGTAGTAAACGCCTTCGACCGCGAAATAAATTTTGAGCAAAAGGGCGAACAAGTCCATTGCAACGCGTAAGGGGACGGTAGTTAAAAAACTTTCAGAGGTCCTGCTCCATTACCGTGCTGCGCTTGTTTTTCTTCGCCCGCTCCAGCGCGCGGTCGAGCTTTGCGGCAACCGCCTTGTCCAACGCGGCGTAGAGTTCAGTAGAGCAACGCATTCCCTTTTTCTTCAAGAATTCGGCTACCGCAGACTTTACAATCAGACTTGCCACCGGAAACCACCTTGAAAACAGTTCAGCAGACGTTGGATTAAAGCTTTTTGTGCAGTGCGCACGCGACGTCCTTTAACCCTATTCGTTCCTGTTTTCCGGAATCGCGTTCGCGCAGAGTGACCGTGTCGTCCTTCAGCGAGTCGTAGTCAACAGTTATCGCAAAGGGCGTTCCGGCTTCGTCGGCTCTGGCGTAACGCCTTCCTATTGACCCTCCTTCGTCGTACTCGGCTGCAAAGCCCGCTTGCTTCAGTTCCTGGAACAAGTCACGTGCTTTTTCCGCCAGCCCGTCTTTCTTCATCAACGGAAAAACCGAGACGAAAACCGGCGCGACTTTCGGCGAAAGCGAGAGAAGGGTCTTTGCTTCGCCGCCTTCTCCTTTTTCGCAGTAAGCGTCCATCAACAGCGTGAACAACAGCCTGTCGACTCCCAGCGACGGTTCTATTACGAACGGAACGACTTTTTCGTTGGTCGCCTGGTCGTGGTAACTCAAGTCCTTTCCGCTGGCCTTCGAGTGTTGTTTCAAGTCGAAGTCCGTCCGGTTGGCTATTCCCATTAGTTCCTTCCAGCCCCACGGGTACTCGTACTCGACGTCCCACGTTTCGCTCGAGTAGTGGGACAACTCGTCTTTCGTGTGCTGGCGCAGCCTCAGCTTCAAGGCATTCAACCCCAGTGAAACCAGCCACTCGTGCGACGCGGCGAGCCAGTAGGCGTGCCAACGGGTTCCGATTATTTTCTTGTCAAGCGCGTCGCGCAACGAAATTTTCTTGGGCTCGGTCTTTTTTTCCTGGTTTTCCTGCGTGAACAAAACCATTTTAGTGTCAAGCAAGTCGGCCGAAAGCAGGGGGCAGTCGTCCAGCTTCGCGGGATGAATGAAGTACTCTATTTCCATTTGCGAGAACTCGCGGCAGCGGAACACGAAGTTGCGGGGAGCTATCTCGTTACGGAACGCTTTTCCAATCTGCGCTATTCCGAACGGCAGTTGCTTTCGCGAAACGAATTGCACGAGCTTGTAGTTGGCGAAAATCAGTTGAGCCGTTTCCGGACGCAGGTAGACTTCGGTTGCCTCGTCGGCCGTTGCGCCGACGTGCGTCTTGAACATCAAGTTGAACGTGCGGATCGGCAGAAGCTCTCCCTTGCACTTGGGGCACTTTAGTTTGTGTTCGTGGACGAGTTCCTGCAAGTGCGCCGTGCTGAGTCCGTCGACGTTGATTTTCAGCTCGTCTTCCACCAAGTGGTCCGCCCGCGAGCGCAAACCGCATTTTTTGCACTCGACCAGCGGGTCGTTGAACGAATCCAAGTGACCGGACGCCTTCCACAACGCGCGCGGCGAGACGATTGCGCCGTCGACTCCGACGACGTCCTCGCGGCCGGTTACGAAAGTGTTCCACCAGTTGTTTTCCAGGTTGCGTTTCAACTGCGCTCCGAGCGGGCCGTAGTCGAAGAACCCGGCGTGCGAGCCGTAGATTTCGCACGACTGAACGATTATGCCGCGGCGTTGGCACAAGTTTATTACTTTGTTCGCCAGTTCCGCGTCGGTCTCCTGTTTTTTGGCCATTTGAATCACTGAAAACTCGTGCATTGTTTTTCGGCGGACGGGGTTATAATTGCTTGCGGCTCAGCACGATTTAATAACTTGCGACCGCTTTTCCTATTGATTGGCATGAGCGTTTGGACGCCGCACAAGCTCGAAACCCGCCTCGTCAGGGAACAACTGAAGATACTGTTGGTTCTGGCGGTGCTGCTGGCGGCGTACGGAACCATCGGCTACTCCATTTCCCTCGGCGTAAGCCTCGAGCAAGGCTTCAACCGGACGGTTGAAACCCTGGCGCTGGCGCACACCGGGGAAGAGATCGGCGGCGCGCGGTTCGTCCAAATCACTCTGCTGTTGTTCGGCGTGTTCCTCGTTTGGTTCATTGCGTGGACGCTGCTGGACTTGGTGCTGCAAGGAAGACTCGGCGAATACTGGAAGGAGGTGAAGTCAGTGATTCAAGCACGCGCTTTGAAAAACCATTACATAATCTGCGGGGCAGGCCGCGTCGGAATACACATTTCCGAATTATTGTACGAAAAAGGAATTCCATTCATCGTAATCGACTCTGACAAAAGCATTGCCGAAAAAATAGCCAAGAAAGGATTTCTCGTCATCGAAGGAGACGCGCTCGAAGAAGAACTCCTGGAAGAAGCCAACATTAAAACCGCGAAGGCAATAGTCGCAGTAATTCCGGAAACCGAGAAAAACATTTTACTCACGCTGACTGCAAAGCACTTGAACCCCAACATCGTCGTCTACGCAAGAGCCGAACACGAAATGCTAGTCAGACAACTGCACTCCGCCGGAGCCAAGCACGTGGTAATGCCGGAAGTCATCGGCGCACGCGAAATGGTCGGATACATACTAAAGGAAGAAGAAGGACAAGCGCAGACGCAAGAAAAACCGCCGGCTGCTCCGCCGTGGCTGCAAAGAAAGTGAAAAAAATGAAGCGAGAAGAATATTTCAGTAAAACCCGGGCAGGACTCAAGAAAGCGTTCGCGCAAAAAGACTTGCTCGTCATGCAAGCCGTCAGGGCGCTGGACGACTTGGAGTCCGCGAAATCGCTGTTAGACGAACGCACCGCGGAATGGATGAAAATCAATTTCCCGGAACTGGACGATCCCGCGCTCGCTTGCACGCTCGCAGCCGAGTTCGGCGACAAGGAAGACCTGGACTTCAACCGCATTGCAGAACTAGCGGGAGAAGAAAAAGCAACTCAAACTCTTGCCAAAGCAAAAGACAGCTTCGGCGCGGCATTTGACTTGAACGACAAGAAAGCGCTCATGGCGCTCGCGAAAAGAAGCGCGGAACTCGAAGAAGCACGCAAAGAACTTGAAGGCTATTTGGAACAACAGGCTGCGACCACGCTCAAGAACATAGCGCACTTGACCGACCCGCTGACTGCATCGCGGCTCGTCGCCCGCGCAGGCGGATTGGAGCGATTGGCGAAAATGCCGGCGAGCACTATTCAAGTCCTCGGCGCGGAGCGCGCGCTGTTCAAGCACTTGCGCAAAGGAACTTCGTGTCCAAAGCACGGAATAATTTTCCAGACGAGCTTCGTACGCGGCGCCGCTCCTGAAAAACGGGGAAAGATTGCCCGCGCGTTGGCCGCAAAGCTGGCAATCGCGGCGAAAGCCGATTTTTACTCGCATGAATTCATTGCGCCCAAGCTGAAGGCAAGCCTTGACGAAAGACTGAAGGAAATACGCGGCAAGTGATTTTTCAAAATGAATGAAAAAATACGCGAAAATTCGAGCGGAATCGTGTCGGTGTTTCCGGGAGAAAAAGCGGTTTTCGTACACCGCACCGAGAAAGGACTGCGGGACATGGAAATACACGTGCACGACACGCTGGAAAACGTGCTGAAAGCAAAAAAAACCTCCAAAAAAGTGGTTGCTATGTTAAAACACCCCGAACTATCCGAGGGAATGGTTAGAGGGCTCGTTATAGGAACAATTCCGGAAACGCCCCACGCGGCAGTGCTCGGGTCGACTTACGGCGTTGGAGAAAAACAAGGCAGGAAGTACTACTCACTAGGCTCGATCCACCCTCTCATCCAGCCCCCGGAAAGAGAGGCGCGCATAAAAGAGCTCATAACCACAATAGTACGGGCCGCCTACTCCGGCGGCCTAGTCTTCTTTCCCGACATAATCGCAAAAAAGTGAAGTTGATTTGAAACAAAGATTTCCAGGAATCTACCTGGCTGCAGGCAAGCTCGCTACAAAAAACCTTGCTCCCGGAACAACGGTCTACGGAGAAAAAACCGCCCGCGAAAACGGCGAAGAATACCGCCTGTGGGACCCGTGGCGAAGCAAGCTCGCAGCCGCGATAGTCAAAGGACTCCGTGACTGTCCAATAAAACCCGGACAAAACGTTCTCTACCTCGGCGCCGCCAACGGAACAACAGCAAGCCACGTCAGCGACATAGTCGGCGAAAAAGGAAGCGTTTACTGCGTGGAGTTTGCGCCCCACTCGATGCGCGACCTGCTTCGAGTCTGCGAACAGCGAAGCAACATGTTCCCGATTCTCGCCGACGCGCGAATGCCCGAAAAGTACGCGGACGCGGTTCCGAAAGTAGACGTCGTCTACGCCGACGTGGCAGACCGCGACCAGACGCCAATTCTTTTACGGAACGCCAAACAATTCAACGCCGGACTACTTGCAATCGCAATCAAGGCCCGCTGCATCAACTCGGCCAAGCCACCGAGACAGATTTTCGCTGAAGAGAGACAAAAAATCGCGGCCGAAGCCAGCGTGCTGGAATTCGTGTTGCTCGACCCGTTCGAGGCCGACCACTGCTTCATAACCGCCAAACGCGGCTAGCAAAAAGCTTTTTTACTGCATCTAAAGTTAGGTTAGCAGTCACGCTCAAGGAGGGTTTTTGAAATGATGAAAAAAGCGTTGTTTGCACTAGCTTTCATAGCACTGTTTTCGCTTGCGGCAGCGGCCGACTCCTGCAAAGTCTTGAGCAAGACCGGAAACGCCGGCTCAGCCACTACCTTTGTAATCTCCTACGAAATGGCAGCGGTAACGCAGTACGAAGTAACGTGGGGAGACGGCAGCAAAACAACGAGCAGCAGCACGAACGAAGTCAACATGCAGTGCAGCACAAAAACTTGCCAAGTGCCGCACACGTACGCTTCCACGGGCAGTTACGCCGTAAGCGCCTCGCTCTGGAACGCAAACAACGCGAAAGTGACTTGCGATACCGCCACTGCAACGATTTCAACGGCAAGCAACCCGACGCCTACCGCCACTCCAACACCCACTCCCGCGGCTCAGACGGTTACGAACACCGGCATCACCAACGCCTGGGGAACCATGGTCGCGACGACCTTCTTCCCAGCAAATTCCCTAATAGTCGCCACCGCACGACCCGTAGCTTTTGGCTCCAGCGCACTGCAAGCTCTCGCAGTAACCAACCAGGCGTGTTTAGTTCACTTGTGGCAAACAGGCTACGCGAACGTAATCGACGTCGCAACAGCCGCAGACCCCAAACTCAGTCCCGGCGCGAGAAACGCGTGCATTGCCGCGGGTTTAACCGCCGACCCGGTAAGCCTGCAAATGCCCTTCGGCGAGGATGAAGTCACCGGAAACCTGTACGAAACAAGTTGGCAACTGTCTCCCGAAGCGCTCAAAGCAAGGTACAAACCGGACTTCGGCGTCAGCCAAGAGTGCTTCAACCACTGCGCAAGCAACGCCGTCAAAGTAGTTCCAGTAAAAATAGTTTTCGACGACTACGGGATCCACTTCGTAGCGCAGCCCGAGTGCTTAGCGGCCTGCGAAGCTGCGGGAATAAAGATAAAGATAACCGGAGTCACGACAATGCAGACGCTTTCTCCAGCGCTTCAAACGCTAAGAAACGCATTCACAATCCAGCTCCAGTTGCAGGAAGTAACCAGTAACGGCCAGACAATAGTGCTGCTTCCGGCAACGCCGCAATTCATCAGCCTCATGCCCGGAACCGGGTTAAGCTTGAAACCCGTCCTGGGAGAAGTTTATATAAACGGCATTAGGATCGGGGGCACGAACATTGACATCACGGCATACACCTACACCTTATCCGCACAAACCGCCGATGGCACGGCAGACGATTTCACCATCGGCTTCCAAAATAAAGAGATGTTGTTCATCAGACAGAAAACAACCAGCGGCCAAGAGTTCACGGCATACACTAAATACGAAGTCTACGTGTCTCCGGAAACTGGAAAAATCGCGCTCACGAGCGCAAACGGCTACACTGCTGTCCTAGTGACGGCGGACGCCATTGACTTGGAAATCAGTAGCGCGATGGACATGGTAACGAGCATAAATTATGAAGCAACCGCCGACGGCTTGAAAATTACTGCGGCGGGAAAGAAATTACAGAGTTTCATAGGCTTGGTTGATACCTACATCGACGTCAAAATAGTGCGTGTTTTTGACGCAACCGGCAAGTTAATTACAACCGGCTCCAACAACGAAAAATCGCTATTGTCTGTCTTCACGCAAGATAAGACCCTGGCCGCCGGCCAAACAAAGACGTTAACCGCCTATAACACGGAAACCCAAGCCACAATCGTTACAGTCACAGCAACTGCCTCGCCTTCGCTCGGAGCATTAAACCGCGTGTAATAACGGCGGCTGCACTACCGCTGAACGAAAACCTGCCGCTGAAAGGCGGCAGTTCTATTGCACGGCAACGGTTACGTTCGCAGCCGCGCACACGTCTGGCCTGGCGCTGCAGATTTTTCCTTCAATCTGTTCCACTGTCAGGCCGCCGAACACGTACTTGCAGTCAACCACGAAAGTCGGCGTTGCAGTAACGCCGTACTCGTCGCGCAGCCGCATGGCCTCGTCGTAGTTGTCGCGGCCCAACTTGTCCACACAAAGAGCTTCGTCGCCGTCGTGGATTTCAATACAGCGTTCCGTGAACTGCAGTAACGCTCCAAAGTCTTCCTTCACTTGCGGCAGCGACTCATTCGCCGTAACCGGAGGCGTTCCGGCAGTCAAACGCAGGCAGTACGGACAAGTCTCGGAATAAAACTCGTCGAGAGTTACCTTTCCTTCGGAAGCACAGCCGTCCGATAGCAGCTCCTTCGAGTCGGAGAGAACGCCGTAAGCATCCATTATGTAGCCACCGGAAACGGCTTGCATTGACTGAGCTAATTGAGTCATTTGGTCGCTCTTCGACTCCTCGCCAGAGGGCATGAACAAAACAGGCAGGCTGGTAATGCCGGCGGCCTTGAGTTCGGCAACTCGGCCTGCAACGTCCTCCTTTTCAACAACAACGTTTTGGGTCCCGAGTTGCTGGCTTAAGTAATCAACTGCTTGCGAAACATCCGAGCAGAATTCGCACGAAGAATCGTAATACACAACTAAACGCGCGGGCTCAGGGGTAGGAGTGGCGGCCACGCTCCTGGTCTCAAGCACTGCAACGCGCTGCTGCATTGCCGTCAGTTGTTCGAGAACTGGGTTTGGCTGTGAAAGCTTTTTGTTGACTGAATCAAATTGGACGAACGAGTAGGCAAACAGAATAATGACGAGTATCGCGACTGCGCCGAGTGCGGCGAAGAAAGTGGTCTTGTCCACTTTTTCCTTCAAGTGCCGCGCGTACTCGTGTTCGTGATGATGTTCTTCAGTCAACCCAAACCAACTCCGTCTAAACTCAATTGCTTTCTGAAAAGGAGTTTTACCCTTTTAAACGCAGGGGTTTTTCGAAAACGGCGCAAAGGTTCTGGCTGCCTTCCTTGCCGTGTTTTCGGCCGCTTTTTTCGAAAAAAAAGTCTATCACGCGGAAGCCCGCTTTTTCCGCGAGTTCCTTCAGCTCGTCTTCCGAAAAAAAGTAGTAGTACCGCTGTACGGTAGAACCGTCTTTCTTTCTCCACGCGATCAGCGCGTCTTTCTTTTCCAAACCAAGTCTCTTGTTCCAAACAGTCAACAGAAGCCGACCGCCCGGCTTGAGCACCCGATTCGCTTCGTTCAACGCATCAAGACGGTCTTCAGGCGTCTTCAAGTGGTGCAAGACCGCGACGAGAAAAACGGCGTCGGCGAAAGAGTCGTCCAAAGGCATTTGGGGCAGCTTCGCCTGCGAAATGATTATCCTGCCCTCCAAGCCCCTCGCCTTTACTGCGGCGAAAGCCGAATCGACCATTTTCTTGGAAGCGTCGAACGCAAACACTTTATCGAACTTTTCCGCAATCGCAATCGAATTACGGCAGTTTCCGCAACCCGCGTCTACCGCAGCTTCTCCTCCCGTCACGTACTCCAAGAGCAGGGAAAGAGCGTGCGAAGGCCTCTTGCGGTACTCGTTCCACTCCTCGGCTATTTCGTCGAACGCCTCAACCGGGTCCATGAAACGTATTTAATGAGCAACGCAATAAAAACCAGTCATGCTTTCCCGCACGCGATTGGAAACTGCCGCAGCCGCGGCCTTCCTGGCAATCGTCGCTTTCCTGCTTTTGTACTCCGACGTCCCTAAAGCGGTTGACGCGGCATCGCCTTGGATGAACACGGTAGTGACGCAGAAAGAAGTAGAGGCAATCTACTGGCTGGAGAACAACACCCGCGTCTACGAGCCGGTCGTCTACGACATTTTCGGCGGAGAAACAATGATGGCGCTTTCGCTTCGGACGCCTCCAATCGGCGGCGACTGGGCGGTTGCGCGGGACGCGGTCGACCGCATGAACAACGTCACAAAGTTCTACGAAACGACGTCGGCACAGGAAGCGGCGGAAATAATGAAAAACCTGGGAGCGCGTTACGCGGTCGTGCCTTCGCGGCAGGTGCACGCGGGATTCGGGTGGAAAACAGTTGAGAAACAAAAGTTTTCCGACCCAACTTTTTTCGAAAAAGCGTTCGACAACGGCGAAGCAATGGTCGTGCGCGTGAAGTGAACTTGAATTGAACCAAAAAATAGAGTTGCTGTTGCTTGCCGCGGCCGTAGCGCTGAGCCTGTGGACCCATTCGCTGGTGTTGAAAGAGTTTTACATGCCCACTTACGGCAACACCGGAATTCACGCGGCGCCAATCAGGGAATTCGTTGAAACCGGCGTCTACTCCAAGGAAGACCACTTTTCCTACGGCGGAGGAATTCCTTCCACTTACGTTCCGTTCTACAGAATGGGCGTTGCCGCGTTCGTAATGCTTACCAGCGTTTCAGTCGAGGCGTCGAGCAGGCTGTGGGTGATGATAGTCGGAGCGCTGCTTCCCCTAGGGTTCTACTTGCTCGGCAAAAAAGTCTTCGGCACCGAAGCAGGGCTGTTCGCCGCTTTTTTCAGCGCAATTCCGGCAGACCTGCTGGTTTACACCGTCCGTCCGCTGCCGCAGGCGCTTGCAATGGCCCTGATCCCAATTGCGTTGTATCTTGTTCTTGAAAGAAAGTGGCTGGCTTCAATTGCCCTGACTTTCTTCGCAATAATGACCCACCAGGAAGCCGCGCTGTACCTGGTTGCAGTGCAGTTCGGCTTGGCCGCATTTGTTTTAATCGAAAGAATCTGGCTCTTCGTCTCCAAGAAGAACGAAAGCCAGGCTACAGTTGAACGAAAAGAGATTGCAATGCTCGCGTTCGTTTGCTGGGCAGTCGGCGTAGCTTCTTACTTCGGATGGCACTTCTTAGTCACCGGCGGCACCGACTTGCTTTCAATGAACCAATTCGTTTTACACGAAGGAACCGCAGTCGGGTTCAACGACGTCTTCGGCCAACTCGGAACCCTCTTGCCGTGGCTTGCAGCCGCGGGAGCGGTCGTCCTCGCCGCGCGCGCCGCAAAAGGATGGCCGAACGCAGGCGAACTCCTGGCGGCTTCGGCAGTCATTTCCGGAATAATCCTAGTGAAAAACGACTTGATCGGCTTGAACGTGCTCATGCAGCGCTTCATCGCCTTCCTCGACCAAGGAATTGTATTGCTTGCCGCAATAGGCGCGGCATGGATTTTGCTTCACTTGAACCAAGAAAGCCTTTCGGCCGCGACAGCGGCTTTGAGGAAAGTATTTCTCAGGAACTGATTCGCTTGAGAAAACGGCGCACTGCAGAAGCGCGCGGGCCGATTCTGACTAAAACCGGTTTTTCCGCGGTCAAGTCAACCATGGTGCTCGGCCTCCTGCGCGGAAGCCCGCCTGCGTCGACAAGCAAACTTATTTTTCCGCCGAACTCGCGCGCAACTTTCTCCGCAGAGTAAGCGGGAGGCTCGCCCGACGAGTTCGCGCTCGTAGAAACAACTGGTTTTCCGAAAGAACGCGCGAGAGACAACGCAAAAGAATGCGAAGGAATCCGGAATGCCGCGCCGCCTTTCTTCAAAACAAGTTTCGCAAGCGCGCCGCGCCTCGCGGGCACGATCAAAGTAAGCGGTCCAGGCATAAACTCGCGCACGAGCGCCTTGGCAAGAGGGCTCAACTTGAAGTATTTTCCAGCAACTTTTTCGTCTGCGACGATTACTACGAACGGCTTTCCTGCAGGCCGTTTCTTCGCTTCAAAAACTTTTTTCACTGCAACGGAGTCAGTCGCGTCCGCGCCTAAGCCGTAACAAGTTTCAGTAGGGTAAGCAACGACTTTTCCTGTTCGGAGGACGGCAACTGCTTTCTCAACCGCCTTTCTTCCAACGCGAATTGATTGCAAAACTATTCCCTCAACTCAAAGATTTGAATGCCCTGCAAATCAAAGCGCTTGGCGAAACGAGGGTCGGAAGCGAAAGCAAACGCGCAGTGGAAACTCGACTTCTCTTCAGAACCCAGTAAAACGAATTCAGCGCCGTACTGCTTCAACGCCGCAACGCTTTCTTCAGCAGAACCGCAGTAAACCTTGCGGAGGACGTCGTAACGCTGTTCATAGGGAAGCAAGTGACTGAAGCCAATCCAATCCGGCGGAGCGATTCTCAGCCGCCCGGCTGCTTCAACAGGAGAATTCTGTTCCCAGTAGTTCGCGACAACAGCTCGCTCGGGAAGGTTTTGCTCCATCCACTGCACAGCGGAAAGCTCTGCAGGAGTCAACGCAATCCAGTTCGACTGGGCGCTCCACGCCAGGAAAAACAAAGGACTCGCGATTGCAGCTGCGGCAAGTGGAATCCAAAGCCACTTCTTGAGTTTCACTAGCGCGGCCGCGGCTAAGATGCAGAGAGGAATCCACGAGTACGAAAAGAACTTGACCATGTCCCACTGAAACGCCGTTGCAGTCACGACGTTGGGAATTACGAAAAACAAGGCGGCTAACGCGAAAAGAGTTTTTTTCTCACGCAAATCATCTTTCGTCAACAAAAGCGCGAGCAAGCCAAGCGCCAGCGGAACGCCGAAGTTAGCGAAGTAAAAAAACACTGCACCGAACGGGTCTTTGGGTGCAAGCCACACGAACTCGAGCTTCAGCGGAAGCTGGACTGAAGCAACCTGGGCCGAAAAACCGATTGCGCCAAGAACAGGCGGAAGAAACAACAACGCCGCTTCCTTCAAACGCAGCCTGCGTTCCTCCAGCCATTTCAGCAAAAAGATTACCACAAAGGAAGCGGCCAGGCAAGCAAAAGCCACGTACTGGAACGGCGCCAGCAACGCGCAAAGGATTCCCGCAAGCAAAAGCTTGCGCTTATCTGAAGGAAATCCTTCGAATGCCAGTAAAAGAGCGAACGCAAAGACCGGCAAGGCGATTGCCTGCGGCCGCTGCACCAGCAAGTAAGTCATCGTCGACATTACGGGAAACGACTCGGAGTGGGAGTTTCCGTCGTAATTGGTTTGCCTCACCAAATCAAGCGGATTCCCTCCGCTTGCCGCGTCGCCGAAAAACTGGGTCCACGCCAGTCCGCTTCCGAAGACGATGAACAACGCCGCAAAGAAAGCAATTTTTTTGGCGTCCTTGCTCGAGCGGCAGAGCGAGTGCGCCAAAGCAAACGAACCGAGGAATAACAACGCGGCGTACAACGCGTTCTCGAACCGCACTACAAAAGCCGGAAAGACCTGCGACAGCTTGGAGAAAATGGCGGTGTGAAAGTCGCCGAACCAGTGGTAAGACAACGGAATTCCAGCCGAGTAGGGAGTCTGCGGCGGAAAATTGCCTGCATTAACGCTCTGGACTATAGAAAGGTGAACAAAGAAATCGGCCCAGTTGTAGCCGCCTACAACAACTCCCTCGCTTGTTTCAACCCACAACGTCTGGTTCAAGACGAGGAAAACCGCCGCGAAAGCAGCTAGGCAGCCAAGGATTGCCGGCAGGTGCTCGCGCAGCGAAGCCGCCAGCTCTCTTTTTTTGTATAATTGCTTGAAGTCGACTGCGAAAGCCAGGCAGCTCCACAGAAAAAACGAGAAAAGAATGGTTTGCGTTGAGTAGCCTAAGGCAAGCGAAAGCCAGTAGACGAGCTGCGTTGAAAGAAGAAGGCTGGCCGCAATTGAAACGCCGACCAACGCAAGCGGTTCTAGTTCTACGCGCAGCGCGCGCACCACGAAATAACCCGGGACGAGCAGGAGAAAAAGCGCGGCACAAAGCAGTGCGGCAAACGAACTGAAGAAAGAAGCCAGCACCAGAATAAGCAGGGCGCAGAAAACGGTGGTTTGGGAACGAAGGACTTGGTTCACGGCAATCAATTATTCCGCTGGATGAAATAAAAGCGGGCCCTAGGGGATTTTCGCGCAAGCGAAAAGCCGCAAACGGCTTTTGCGTGCATTCGAACCCCTGATCTCCGGGTGTTTCCCACCCTGCGAGGGTATTCGGAACCCAGCGCTCTATCCAGGCTAAGCCAAGGGCCCACTCAAACAGAATTTTGCCTTAAGTTGGTTAAAAATCGTTGGTTGCTCACGTAAGTTTCTGCGGAAAAACCACGTTTTTCATGAGGCTTACTTGAAGACCGCGGTTCAGGAATTCCTTCATCGTCTCGGACACGCAGCCCTGAAAACCCATTCGACGCATTTTTTTGCCGGTAATGGTTTCCTTCGCTGCCG
>JACCLL010000059.1 GCA_013425325.1 Microcaldota archaeon
TTGCAAGCGAAGGATTGGAGGCGACGACGCGGCACATTGGAACAGTCAAGTCATAACGAAGCCCCAGCTTGCGTTTGCCCTGGTCTTCGAAAGAATAAGTTTCTTTCAGGATTTCCGAGCCGCCGGCGTACTTGCTTGACAACACCTCGAATCTCTCGAACGCAGGCGTTTCAATCGGGTTGAAGCCGAAGCGCTGGAACGCTTGCTCAAGCTTTCGCTCGAGAGCGTCGCGCAACAGCTTTTCTTCGGGAAGGAAGTCGCGCGTGCCGCGGGGCGGCGACAAAAGCTCTTCAGTTAATTTTTCGTTTTCCACGTCAACTCATCTTTTCAGCGAAAGGGCGCAGGCCGAGATTTGAACTCGGGTCAAAGGCTCCACAGGCCTTGGTGCTCGCTGGAAGAGGCCTACTCTTTAACCAGGCTACACTACCTGCGCCATCAACAAGATCAGGGTATTTGTCACGCCAGACTCTTATTTTATCTACATACTTTTTGCTGCTCCATCCTATTAAATTCCAGAACCTAACGAATTTTGAGTAACCAAACATTTGCACAGACCAATATTCACCATTAAACCAAACGTACGGTCCCAAACCGAACATTGACAAAATTTCAGCAACGTCCTTTATCAAGAATTCTGAAACCGAAGACGCGCTTACTACGGGGTAATACGAAGGATACCCGTACTTGGAAACGAATGACAAGCTGCCGTCAGTATTGAAATAACCCCTTATGAAAGCAGCCAAAACTTCCTGATTATTGACCTTGACTACCTCTGGCACGCGAATGCGCGTTTTCTTGCCAGGCGGAATTCTCAGCACTCTGTTTTTGAAAGTCCAAAGCGCCTTTGAATAAACCTCGAATCCATAGCTTTCCTCGTAGTCCTTTACGGCAACGTCCAAATTGTACAATTTCTTGTATAACGGGCGTATGACGTATTGGTAAAATTCCCTTTCGTCTATCTTAGAACCCTTTAGCCGGTATTCGTACTTTCTGGCGGAAAGAAAGCCATCTCCGACATGCATTCCTATTTCTTCAGCAAGTTGAGGATTAATCGAATCAGGAAAAAAAAGCTCTTTTCTCTTATCGAAAGAGCTGTAGGAAACAAGTGACAAATCAAATTTTCTGACCGGTTCTGAAAAAGTTATTTCAACTGGAGACAGGACATTCTTCCGCCTGCCGAAAAGAAAACCTCTTTCTCGACTAGACATGAAAAAAGCAGTTGGTCTCCCTTTAAAAGCGACGTCCCAGCGGCTTGCCGGTGGGTCAAAAACATCTGGAAAATCAGTTGAAAAGCTTGCGCTGGGGTTTTGCGTCACTTCATTGCAAGTGAAGTAAACCACTCATCCAACTCACGCAAGTATTTTACTCCTCATGCTATTTAAACGATTATATGACGCCGGAAAAAGTCTACGCCGCATTGCTGAAGGCATTCGGGCCGCAGGGCTGGTGGCCAGTTGCCGGCGAGTACAGGAAAGGCGATTACGGCACGCCACGCAATGAAGCCGAAGCGGAGGAAATATGCGCCGGCGCTATTTTGACGCAGAACACCGCTTGGAAAAACGTCGAAAACGCACTCGAGTGCCTGCGCGCCAAAAAACTTCTCTCGCTTGACGCGATTGCGGGAGCGGAGCCGCGGAAACTCGCGGAGTGCGTTCGCTCGAGCGGCTACTATAACCAGAAGACGAAAAAACTGAAGGCATTTGCGGAATTCGCGGAGCAAAACGGGGGGCTCGGCGGGCTCTTCGCGTTGCCGGCTGAAGAAATTCGCGGCAGACTGCTTTCGGTAAAAGGAATCGGGCCCGAAACCGCCGATTCGATGGTGTTATACGCCGCAAAGAAACCGAAGTTCGTCGTGGACGCTTATACTAAAAGAATTTTTTCCCGCCTCGGATTACTTGAAGAAAAAGCTTCTTACGACGAGTTCCAGCGGCTTTTCGAGCGCAGCCTGCCGAACGAATTTGCTTTATTCAACGAGTACCACGCGCTGCTAGTTGAACTGGCGAAAAGAAATTGTTTGAACAAAGAACCGCGGTGCGGTGAATGTCCGCTCGTAAAACAATGCGCTTACGCGGAAGGCTTGCGGCCGAGTTCGTCCAGGATTTTATAGAGCGTTTGCCGCTGTGACTCGTAGATTTTGCGCTTGAACGCCATTTTGTCGTGAATGTCCCTTAGGAATGAAGCGTGTTCGGGCTTTATTGCCGACGGGGTCGACAAGTGGCAGAACTCATCCCAAAGCTGCTGCAAGTCCCGTTTGGCGGCTTTGAACTCGGGTTCGCGTTCGGAGTAAAACTTTTCTCCGCGGAACACTCGGCCGACGAAAGTGCGGGGCATTTTCCTGCCGAGCTGGCGCAGTATGTCGCGCAGTTTCCTGCGGTCGCTCTCCCGTAGCCGGCCTTGGTGAATCATGTCCTCGCGGATTCGCGTCAAATGAGCTTCGTGCGACGGCTTGAGTCGAGGCTTGTCTTCATACAAAGCCTCCAAGTGAGAATAGGCTTCAACGAAGCGCGGGTGCCACCGCGAGTAAAACGTATATTCCCTGGTTCTCGGCATGACTACAGAAGGCAAAAGCAAGTATAATAGCGCTGCGGCGCCAAAGAAGACAACATGACTGAACGGCGTGCGCCGCACTTGTTCGCGTGGGAAAAGGACTACCGGCGCCGCGGCGCAGTCTGGCGCGGAACCACTAACTTCGCCCCGCCTTCGCTCAAGGGAAGAGTGCTTGAATTAGGCTGCGGAAACGGCAAGACTGCCTCGGCGCTGTCGCTGCAGAAGCAGGTCGAGCTGCATGCAGTCGACTCTTCGCCGACTGCAGTAGGCCTCTGCAAGCAACTCGTCGAGCGAGTAGGCGGAAAAGCCGTCGTGCGCGAAGCCAATGGATTGCAACTGGATTACGCAACCGGGTTTTTCGACGCAGTAGTGTGCTTTCACTACCTGGGCCACATGCCTTCCAACGAGAGGAATAAAGCAGTCGCCGAAGCGACTAGAGTGCTCAAGAAGAACGGAAAACTGTTTTTCCGCGAATTCGGGACGAAGGACTTCAGGCTCGGCAAGGGAAAGGAAGTCGAGCCGGACACGTTCGTTCGCGGAAACGGAATCTGGACACACTATTTTTCGCAGGAAGAAGTCCGCGGGTTGTTTCCTCTGCTTGAGGAATCAATCGAACCGGAGCAGTGGAGCATTCTCTTGCGCGGCAAGCGTTATCCCCGCGAGGAAATAAACGCCGTTTTCAGGAAGCCGTGAAACGAAGGCTTTAAGCCGTTTTTGCCCTAATTTAATCAATTATTTTTCAGCAGTGCAACAACTTTTCCAAGCAGATAAAGCAATGTCAAGAAAGTCAGTGTGGGAAGTGCTCGAAAAAGAGCACCTGGCCCTCTTTGCAGTGTTTTTAGCCGGCTTCATTCTTGCCGGGCCAGCGCTAGCCCTGTTGTTCACCGCGGCACACGTCACGATGTGCTGCTACAAAAACTGATTCTTAAGAAAAAAGTATTGTCAGACGCTATCTCAAGGAGAAAAAAACCGCGAGTAACATTTAGCCCAACCTTACCCCAAAAAGGTCCCAAGAAAAACAAGGAAGCACTCGAACTGCAAGCCGTTCTAAGCGGTTAGTCGTCTATTATGTGGTAGCGATGGGGATAATTGATATCGTCTCTACCGAATTGTTTGAATTCCACTAGTATGAAATAGCCTTCCCCTTTGTCAGCAGAATTGTTTATCGTTAGAGAAAGGTGGCCTCCGTTCGGAGCATTAACCATCGTTCTATACGTAATTAGGGTTCCATTAAGGTAAGTTACATTTAAGCCAAAGTATTCAAAGTCTGGCTCTGCGCCGCCAGGTGATTTTCGTAAATTCAGCACAAATTCGGTTGAGGTATTTCTCACAAAGCGGCCCTCCTGCGGAGTAAGTTCGTACATAGCATACGAAGGATGTGGTTCTGGAACAGGAGGTGCTTGAGGGATAGTCGTCACCCCTTCAGGCGAAATAAGCTTAGCTGGCTCAGGAGTACTGGCCGAGGGTAATTGTGCTTGTTGCATGCAGCCTAGTAATAGAAGTGAAACTAAAGCGAGTCCTATCAGCGCGAATTTTTTCACGAAAAATTCAATGCTGACGCTGGCTTAAACCTTTGCTTGAGGGCAAGAGAGAATTATTTTAATTTGAGTCTTTGACTATTTCAAGCAGTTTTTTCTTCAACTCTATTGCTTTCTTGCGTTCTTTGCCAGCGAGGCGCGCGACCCAGACAGCAGGTAGTAACAAACCAAAGCCTAGAAGTAATAGCGCGACTTTCAATTCTAACTCTGCTGCTGAATACGTAGCTATGAGAAAGGTTGCTGCAACGGCGTATATACCTATTGCAAAAGTAGCAAGCATGCCTGCTTCTCCATAGGCAGCACTCATTTCAACTTCCGCTCGTTTTTCTTTAGATAACATAGTACACCGTCTTCTAAGATTCTCTAGGAAGCCCACCAACCTCAACATTTTTTCTGAGGTTACCCGTGTATTATAGAAAAAATATTGTCAGACGCTATCAACCTCATCATAGAGCGCGTCAAACCGAATTTTACAGGAGTTCGGAAGACGCTTCAGTGGTTGTTCTCGTCATCATCCGCTTATAATTAGGAATGCCGCGGATTTAATGGCTGTGCTCGGCGGCCTTGACGGCCTCGAGTTCGGAAACAAGTAAGTTGACTGCGTCTATGAGTATGACGTTTTGTTTCTTTAGCTCGGCCACTTGAGACGAAAGCGAAGACAGTTTTTCTTCCAAGCCAGCCGGCGTCGCGGCAGCCGCTTTTGAAAGGGAAGAAGATACTTTAGCGAAATCTGTTTTTGCCAGTGCAGCCAGTTGCTTGGCTATTTCCTCGTCGCGCTTCGCCGCTTCCCTTGCTTGGCCTTCCATTGCAGCCGAGAGACGCGTTGCGGCTTCGGATACTTTCTTCAAGTCGCCGGCCGGCAGTTCAGCTACCCTCTTGCTCAACGACTCTACTGCTTCGCGCAACGCGCTGTCCGGCGCCGCCGATGGAGCGCCGCCTGCAGAAACCGCTGCTGCGAAAGGCCCTATTGATTCGGCTAGTTGGTCGATTTTCGCGTTGGTTTCAGCGTATTTTTTTTCAAGAGTTTCGGCAAGAAAATAAATAGAGTTCTTGATTTCCTGAAACTTCAAGTCAAAATTATCCGCCAAACCAATCAACCCTTACAGAAAGCAATGCGCACCCCATTTTAAACCTTATTCAGACAAGTAAACTATGTAAACTTTGTTTACAACCCACTGGCAAGCCACTGGGTTCATTGAATAAATTGCCTCTCAGACTCGTAATTGTGTGGAAAACTCAACCGAACCCGAATTAGTCATGGATAACTATCTTCCTTTACTAGAGTCAAATAAAATTCGAGTAGACGGAATCAGTAGTCTCTTGGAAGAAGCACACAACCGAATCGGCCTAAGTCTGCAAAAAGCCGCACGATTAATGAAGGTAGACGCAGGATCGTACCGGCGGTTCATAAGGGGAGAAAAACCTCCGACAACTAAGTTCGTAATCGAATTCTGCAAAAAATTCGGCGACAACCTTCTTTTAGACGCAATCTACGCAAGCCAAAAAACATTTACGGCCAGAAGACTAAGAGTAATTCTCCCAACTATTTTGACGCCGAAACTCGCTTACTATACCGGCTATCTTTACGGTGACGGTTACCTAACTTCTGATGAAAAGAGGGTTGGTTTCACGGACGAAGACTTGGAACAGATAGAGTACATAAAAGAACTGACTAAAGAAATGTTCGGCTGGAACGGTATAATACGAGAAACTCACGCCGCAGGGCAACAAAAACCGTGTTATGAAGTCTGCGTAACTTCCACAGTCATCAACTACTATTTCCACCGTGTTTTTGGAATGCCGCGCGGAGTAAAAAAAGACTTGCACTTTCCAGCCTTATTCCTTAGATCTAACGAACTAAAAGCCGCCTTTATCGCCGGCGCATTCGACTCGGACGGCACGCTGCCAAAACACCCTGAGAAAGCAGTTCAATTGTTTATAGACATCACCTACAAAGACCAAGCGTTTATTGAAGAAATCCGCGAAGCACTCTCAACGCTCGGAATAAGCACGTTAGAACCCTATTGCAGACGAGGAAAAAAGCCATTTTCGCAAGAGGAATCTATAGTCTGGGAACTACGCATCAGACGCAAGGCAGAGATACGAAACTTTTTGGAAAAAATTCCGATTGCGCACCCTAATAAAAAAGAAAGAGCAATAAGAATATTATCAACGATGGGCCCGTAGCTCAGCCTGGATCAGAGCTCTTGCCTCCTACCGTAAATTCTTTGGAAACCGAATCCAGAGAAACTACGTGAAGAAAGCAAGGGGTCGTGGGTTCGAATCCCACCGGGCCCGCTTCAAAAACCGTTTTAAAGCGTGGGTTGCTAAATCTAGAAAGACGAACTACACTGCTTCTCGGTGTTTTGCCATGGCTGACGTTCAGAAAATAGTTTCACTACTCGATTCGTTGATTGAAGACACGAGCGTTCCACGCAACGTGCGCGCCGCGTTGACGAACGCCAAGCAGAAGCTCCAGACCGCAGAGGACGCGGCAACCGGAATAAGCGGAGCAATCTACGCACTTGACGAAGTAAGCAACGACATCAACCTTCCCATGCACGCCCGCACTATGATCTGGAACTTGTTGAGCGAACTCGAGTCAATGAAAAGCTGACGAACTGTTTTTATTTGTTGCCCGCCTTCTTTGAGTTACGTTGCCGCAGTCCGCTTTGGACGCGTTGAAAAAAAAAGTTCGGTGGGAAAAAGACAAATGCCTTCAGGCAAAGCAATAGATTGAAACTCAAATTCCCGAGCGCAAGCTCCAAACTTGTTCTGCGGCACGCGGTGGAAGACGCGTGCAGGAAAAAGAAGTACTCGACGAAGCAAGCAAGCATGACTTAGTCGTAGCCAGGGCCGCGCTGCAGAAACTGTTGCAGTGCGAAAACGCTTCCGAAGTCCTCGCGAAAGCAATTGAAGCAGCTTCAGGGCCGGTCATAACCCTCGCTTTGGTTGAAGAAGTGGAGGAAAGCGTCGAGAGCGCGAATAAAGCAAAGCAAATCACCGTCTTCCACGGCACCGAGTACAAGCCGCCCGCCGCCGAAGTCGGGTCACAGTTGAAAATGCTTGAAGACCGGGACGTCACAGGAAAATCGCGTTGCACCGGAAGCGTCGAAGACTTCGCCAACTGCTTCCGCGATCGCTTCCGCCGCATTTCCTCGATTTTGAAGGGAAGAGTCAGCCAAAACGGCGTGACTAAAATAAGCACGGTCAAAAACCTGGCGAGCGGACGCCAGAGCAGGATAATCGGAATGGTTTGCGAAAGACGCGAAACCAAGAACGGGCACGTCATCATAGAACTCGAAGACGAGGAAGACTCTGTTCCAGTGCTCGTCGCACGCGATTCTCCAATCAAAGCCAAGTCCGAGGAAGTAATCCTCGATGAAGTCATTGCAGTCGACGGCGCAATGTCCGGGTCGTTGTTTATCGCTAAGGAAATAACTTGGCCGGAAATGCCTTTCGCAAAGCCGAAGCTGGTTGAGGACGACGTAAGCATCGCATTCGTTTCCGACACGCACGTCGGCAGCAAGCTGTTCATGCAAGACCAGTTCCAGCGCTTCCTGAACTTCATCAACGGAAACGGAACGCGGGAAGAACAGGAAATCGCGGGCAAAATAAAGTACCTCGCGTTTGCAGGCGACGCCTGCGTAACTCCTGAAACAAAAATATTCTGTGACTCGGCCGTGAAACCTATAAAAGAAGTAAGCGTTGGCGACAGAGTACTGACTCACTGCGGCAAGTACCGAACGGTTACGAAAGAATACGTCCGCAAATACGATGGAGACGTGCTGGCAATAAAAATAAAAAATTCGAATGAAATCCTGACGCTGACTCCAGAACACCCCGTCTTGGCAGTCCGTAGCAAACCCTGTAAGTATTACCCGAAAAAAACGACTTGTTCGAGCCAGTGCCTGCGTCAGGCATACGCTTCCTATCACCGCCCTTGCCCCTACAACTATTACGAAAAATACTCGCTGGAGTGGATTCCGGCGAAAGAACTGACGGAAAAAGACTTCGTCGCGTTTCCCGTACCTAACGACGTCCGTGACTTAACGGAAGTGAACCTAGAAAAATACGTGGAAGCCGGAAGTTATTCTTTCGAAAGAGGTGGCCTCCGCCTCAAAAACGACCGTTTAGGAATAGTCGTACCAAAAAAAATAAAGTTTTCAAAAGAATTCGCGCGACTAGTCGGCTACTATCTAGCTGAAGGCTCGACGAAATACGTCAAAAAAAGAGGCACCGTGTCGCTCGCGTTCAACAAAAAAGAAGAAGATTACATTCAAGACGTCGAAAGACTTTTCAAGAAACTGTTCCACGTAAACGCGAAACGAAACGTCCGCGAAAACTGTTGCGCAGTGTACGTGCATTCAAAAATAGTGGCTGCTTACTTCAAGCACTTCGGCGCAAGCGCAGAAAAAAAGCAAATGCCGCACGAATTTCTTTTCCTACCTCTTGAAAAACAAGCGGAACTGCTGAAGGGACTGTGGCGGGGAGACGGCTGCAGGAAAAAACAGGTTTACGCCCTCTCGTGCACGTCCGTTCCACTCGTTTACCAAACGAAAATCCTGCTCGCGCGACTGGGCATGGTGCCGTTAGTCTACGAAATCAAGACTCAAGGCAAGCGCGGCCTGCGTAAAAACCCGTTGTACAACGTGGAAGTGTGCGGAACCGACTTGCCGAAAATGGATGCAATACTCAAGGCAGGAAAGCACCCGTTCGCGGAAAAAAGAGTGTTCCGAGTTAGGCAACACGTCTGGAAACACGGCAACCTGCTTCTGCAGCCGGTAAGAAAAATCGAGAAAAGACACTATTCCGGCAACGTCCACAACCTCAAGGTCGCCGGCGACAACTCTTACACTACCGCAACAATGGTAGTGCACAACTGCGACGGCATTGGGGTGTACCCCTCGCAGGAAAAAGAGCTGGTGACGAAGGATATTTACACGCAGTACGAGATTTTCGGCGAGTTCATAAAAAGAATTCCCGAACACATTGAAGTAATAATCATTCCCGGAAACCACGACGCCGTGCGCCTTGCCGAACCCCAGCCCGCCCTCCTTCCGGAACTCGTCAAAAACCTGTCGGGCTTGAAGAACATTCACTTGACGAGCAACCCCGGCTGGGCCGAAGTGCACGGACTCAAACTGCTGATGTACCACGGCGCGGGAATACACTCGCTCGTAGGCAGCCTTCCAATCCTGCGCGGCGCCTATGAAGCTCCTGAGAAAGCGGCGGTTGAAATGCTGCGCAGGCGGCACCTCGACCCTATTTACGGCGAAGAACCGCTTGCCCCCGAACAAAGGGATTATTTAGTAATCGACGAGCCGCCTGACTTCCTTCACTTCGGCGACTTGCACAAAAACGGGTACGGAACCTACCGCGGAACACTGATAGTCAACTCGGGTTGCTGGCAGTCGCGAACGGAGTACCAAATAAAGAAAGGCCACCACCCGACTCCCTGCCTGCTTCCGCTTTACAACATGAAAACCGGAAACCTGCGCGTGCTCGACTTCAACGCCGAGAAAATCACGGGAACGTGAAAAGAAATGGACGAACTGCTTCCTCCGAAAAGAAAAAAAATCTCTCCCCGCGCAATGCGCAAGCTAGAGCGTGAAGCGATGGGCGAAGCCGAAAAAGTAAGGCAATACGTCGAGTCGCGCGGGGGACAAGATGCTTTCGAGCGCGAAATGCAAGCCGTCGCGAGAAAATACGGCGGAAGGTACGGCCTGCCCCGCGTTTCGCCGAAAAAGGAATTCGTTGCAGGAAGATACTTTGAAGCCGAGTCTCCGTTGAAGGAACTTACTGCGCTCGGCTCCGCCATCCCCGTTCCCGGAGGACTGCTTCTGCTGCCCGAAGGAAGCGCAAAGGCCACCGTCAAAATTCCGCCCAAGTTCAGGAAAGCCTTCACCATAAAGCCGCATTCGACTTCGACTTTCGCCAGGCTGGGAATAAACATTTTGCATTACGCCTCCGATTACTTACAGCAACTACGGCGCAAGCAACTGCCTTCAAAACTTGAGGTAGTGCTGCACAATTGGTCGAGCCTGCCCGTGCTCGTCCGCGAAGGCGACCCCTGTCGTCTCCTCAACTTTTCCGAAATACTCGGCGCAGGCGCCGAACCGGTTGCGACCGCGCCCAGGACGAAACAAGCGCACCGCATGGCCGAGCTTCACGCAGGAAACAACTTAATAAAAATAAACCTGGACAAGCTCCCGCGCGCCCGCTTCGGAAACGACGAAATTCCTTACGTAGACCCCCGCGCCAAAAACCTGAAGCAAGTCTTCGAGTCTCACTCGTTCCAAAAACTTGAAGTCAAGCCGGGCGACTTCATAGTCATATCCACCAAAGAACGCATGCGCGTGCCCGCCGACAACGTTGCACTGGTGCACAGCGCAAGAGACGACCTGGCGCACACGAGCGCCGTCCTGGCGCACGCCGGCTGGGAAGGCATTCTTGCGCTTGAGTTCAAGGCATTCCACAAAGCAACCATAAGACCAGGAGACCATCTGGCTTACTTAACTGCCCACGCGCCCCAGCAACTCGAGCTACCGCTCTACCGGGGAAGGTACCAAAGCCAGGAAACCGCCGAACCAAAGCCGAAAGAAGTGAAAAAATGACGACAATAATTTTCGTTCGCCACGGCACGAGCGTCAACAACGAAGAAGGGCGCTGGAATTCTACTCTGGAGAAAGACCGCGGCTTGAGCGAAAAGGGAAGAAAACAAGCGGCGCTGCTGGCCGGAAGACTGGCTTCGGAAAAAATCGAGGCCATTTACTCCAGTCCGTTCCCCCGTGCTTTGCAGACTGCCGAGGCAGTCAACCAAGCGCACGGACTGAAAATATTCGTTGACGAGAGGCTGCGGGAAATGAACAAAGGAGTTCTCGACGGCTTGACGAAGACGGAAGGCCGGAAAAAATACTGGCGCGAGTACAAGCAGTACCTGGCGGACCGGGTGAACTACCGCATTCCCGAAGCGGAAACCCACGCCGAAGTCACGGCGAGAACCAAACAATTCATTGACGACGTCACGCAAAGGCACTCCGGAACCGTGTTGGCGGCGACGCACGAAGCAGTGGTGCAGTCGGCTGCCGCCGAAGTGCTGAACGACGACTCGTACTTAACTAAAACCATTCCACAGGCAACGATAACCAGAATCAAATTCAGTGCAAAGCCGGCGCTCGAATCGTTTGCCGACGGCTCGCACCTGGGGTCGAAATAATGCTCGTCTGCTCTCCGACAATACAAAAGTACTTCGACTCAATGACTGCCGAGTTCAAGAAAGCCTACTCGCTGGCGGAAACGGCACGAAAGAAAGGCCTCGACCCAACCGACTTCGTTGAAATCGCCCCCGCCGCCGACGTGGCCGCGCGCGTCGAAGGACTGGTCGGACCCGCCGGAATCGCGAAACGAATTCGCGAACTCATTGCAAGCGGAATAAAACGCGAGCCTGCCTGCTATGAAGTGTGCAAGGAAATAATCGACGGCAAACACCCTTTTCCTATCGCGAACGGCCGCAACCAGAAAGAAGCAGCGATCGAGCAAGCAGTGCGCACTGCCCTGGCTCTTTTTACTGAAGGAGTGGTCAGCGCTCCGATCGAAGGCATTTCAAGAATCAAGTTGAGAAAAAACGCGGACGACAGCGAGTGCATTGCCGTTTACTTCGCCGGCCCGATCAGGGGAGCCGGAGGAACGGGACAAGCGTTTACGCTAGTATTAGCAGACTTCTGCAGACGTTACACCGGAATCGCGGAATACCGCGCGACCGACGACGAAGTCGAGCGCTACGTCGAAGAATCCAATTTGTACGCAATAAAGACGCGCGCCGGACAATACGTTCCGAAAGACGACGAAGTGAGGCACATTGCGCGCTCGTGCCCCGTGTGCGTCGAAGGCGAACCAACCGAAGACTATGAAGTCAGCATACACAAAAACACGTTCGGCGTCGAAACCAACCGCGTGCGCGGCGGAATGTGCCTCGTGCTAAGCGAAGGACTCTGCCTAAAGGCCGCCAAAATCATGAAAATAACCAAGAACGGCGGCCTGGACTGGACCTGGATAGAAAAACTCGTGAAAGTGTCCAAGCAGGAGCAAAGCAAAGTCGAACTCAAGCCCATGGCGAAATACATTGAAGAAATCGTCGCAGGCAGGCCCATTTTCGGCTATCCCATGCGGCCGGGAGGCTTCCGCCTCCGCTACGGACGCACGAGGTTTACGGGAATAGCCAGCAAAGCAATCCATCCGGCGTCAATGGCCATCCTCAAGGACTTTCCCGCAATCGGAACGCAAGTCAAGCTCGAACGGCCCGGCAAAGGCTGCATCGTAACGCCTTGCCAGTCCATCGACGGACCTATAGTCCGGCTGAAGAACGGAGAAGTCAAACAAATTTATTCGCTCGAGGAAGCGCGAGCAGTCGAAAACGAAGTCGAACAAGTGGTTTTCCTGGGAGACCTGCTCGTCAACTACGGAGATTTTTCGAAAGCCAACCACCCCCTCGTTCCAAGCGCCTGGTGCGACGAATGGTACGAAAAAGAATTAACTGCAAAAGGAGTCAACAAAAACCGCGAAGAAATAGCGAAAATGAGTTGGGACGAGTCATTCAAGCTAGCAAAAGAACACTCCGTTCCAATCGCGCCAAAGCACACGCTGTACTGGCACGACCTTTCCCCCCAGCAGCTAAAGGAACTCGTCGAATGGCTGTGCGCCGAAGGAAAGCCAATGTACGAGTGGTTCGACTTCAAAGAACTGCGGATAAAAAATGGAAAACAAAAGGCGTTGCTTGAGTTCCTCGGACTGCCGCACAAAGTGCAGCAAATCGAAGGCGAGGAAACGATAGTCGTTGAAAAAGACAAGGCGCTTTCGCTAGTCGTTCCCCTTGCAGTGCTCCAGAACAAAGCGCTTTCGTCAGAAAAATTCAATGCAGCGTTCGCTCCCGAAAAAGAAGCGCTGCAGGTAGTAAACGAACTCGCGGGCGTTTCAGTAAAGAAAAAAGCGGGCGTTTACATAGGCGCGTGCATGGGCCGGCCTGAAAAATCGAAGGAAAGGAAAATGCAGCCGCCCGTCCACTCGCTGTTTCCCGTCGGACTGCACGGCGGAAAAGGACGCGATGTTGTAAAAGCCGTGAGGAACCTGAAGGCAAGAGCCGAAAACAGCATTTCAGCCGATACGGCAGTCCGCGCCTGCCCCTCTTGCAGGACAAAAACTTCTTCGACGAAATGCAAGTGCGGCAAAAACACGGTTCCGGCACGCGAGTGCCCGAAGTGCGGAAAGCTCCTGCGCGAAGAAAAATGCCCGTGCGGAACAGTTACGCGCTCTCACGCAGAACAACAAATTGATTTAGTGCGCGAGTACGAAGAAGCAAAGCGAATCACTGGCGCCGACCCCCGCGAAGTAAAGTGCGTGCAAGGACTCATTTCAGCAGATAAAGTCTTCGAACCCCTCTCCAAAGGAATGCTCCGCGCAAAACATGAAGTGTTCGTCTTCCGCGACGGCACGTGCAGGTACGACGCAACCGAAGTTCCCATAACCCACTTCGTTCCCAAAGAAAGCGGAGTAAGCATACAAAAAGTCAAGGAACTCGGTTACGAAAAAGACTGCCGCGGAAAGCCGCTGGAAAACGACGAGCAAACCATTGAATTGTTTCCGCAGGACATAATCATTTCCGACCACAACGCAGACTACTTCCTGCGCCTTGCGGCATTCGTCGACGACCTATTGGTATACTACTACGGTTTACCCCCGTACTACAACGCCAAAAAACGCGAAGACCTCCTCGGACAACTCGTGATCGCAATCGCACCCCACATCAGCGCAGGCATAACCGGAAGAATAATCGGCTTTACGTCCGTCCGAGGACTCCTGATGCATCCGTACATGCACTGCGCCACGCGCAGGAACGCAGATGGAGATGAAGATTGCCTCATGCTTTTGATGGATGCGCTCCTGAACTTCTCGAAGCAGTACCTGCCTTCTACCCGGGGTGGGAGAATGGACGCGCCCCTCGTGTTGACGACTATTCTCGACCCGTCTGAAGTCGACGACGAAGTGCACGTAATGGACGCGTGCAGTGAATACCCCCTCGAGTTTTATCACGCGACCGAGCGTTTTGCGAGCCCTTCGGAAGTAAAGCTCGACACCATTGCAACGCGGTTGGGAAAGGAAAGCCAGTACGAAGGCATCGGCTTCACCCACGAATCAAAGTTGGAAGGCCCGACTCAGACGCGTTACGTTCTGTTCAAGAACATGCGACAAAAGGTGGAAGACGAGCTGGCGTTAATGAATTCCCTGCGCAGCGTCGACGCCGACAACGCAGCCGAACGCATAATCCTCAGCCACTTTTTCCCCGACTTGTACGGCAACATGCACTCGTTCGGCAAACAGAGCTTCAGGTGCGTGGACTGCGGAGCCAAGTTCCGCCGCGTTCCACTGCGTGGCAAGTGCAGCAAGTGCGGGGGAAAAATAATTCTGACAATCCACAAGGGCGGCATTGAGAAGTACTTGGAGCTGTCGAAGGACATGATCGACCGCTACGGATTGCCTCTCTACATGAAGCAGAGGATAATGCTTTTGGAGAAAGAGATTGCGAGCATGTTTGAAGACGACAAAAGCAAGCAATTCAGCCTAGCGCAATACTTCTAACGCAAAAGAAAAACGAAAAAAGAAACTTGTTTTTACGTGCACGTGTAGTACTCGTACGTGACATTCGCCCAACTCTCGGCCGAACTGGCGTTAACCAACTTGAGTCTATAGTTCGGCTCCAGCACGGCAAACGAAGTCGGCACGAACACCGCCGGCCTCGACACCACGTCAGTCAGGTTCAAGCCGCGCAACAACACGTTCGAAGGCGACGCCCCTCCGGGAATGCTGTCCAGCACGAAGCGGTAGTTCGGCGTGTCGAAGTAGTAAGCGTACTCCGGCTCGGGCGTGGCGTTCCACGCGTACCTCGCGATCGCAATCCTGCCGTCCGTAAAGTTCGGGAAATCCGAGTCGCTCGCGTTGTAAAGCTTGAGCAAGAAAGTGGCGTTGGCAAAGCAAGTAGTAACTCCGGGGACGACCGGACGAGTCCAAGGACCTTCCCGCGTTCCGCAGGTTCCCACGAACGACTCGAAGGAGGATGCTGACATTGCTTGCGCCGAGTCCCACTCCGCTTGGTTGAAGGGCTTTATGCAGAACAGTACGTTGAATAATCCAGTGTCTCCCCCGAGGCACAGCGGGTCGCCGACGCAAGTCGAAAGAGCTCCATCAGAACCACAAGTTTGAGTGCCCCAGCAGCCGCTCATCGGCTCAGCGCAAGACACGGTAGTGTAAGTAGTGGGGTCGCAGGCGCAGTCGGGGTCAGTGAACTGGTTGCATAGTCCTTCGCCGCAAGGCCGGCAATGCAATTGTTGCCCGGTTCTTGGCCCGCATTTTGCGTCGGTGCAAACTGGGTCAACTGCGCAAGCGGTTTGACCGGAACAGGGATCGGTTAAGTAGCAAGCGCCAAATACTCTGCTCGAGTTGCAGGTTTGTGAAGCGGGGAAGGTTCCGCCGCCGAACAAGCCCGGCAAGCCGACCGCGCACTGGCGCGTAGAGCCGTCAATGCAGGCGCCAACGGTAATCGCTATTTCGTCAGACAAGCTGCCGAGCGTAACGGAAACAACGGTACTGCCCGCGGCGTAAGGCGTGAACACGCCGTCGGCAGTAATGTTTCCGACTGCAGGAGCAGAACTCCTCCACGCAGGAGTGCCGCCGCCGATTATTACGCCGCCGTCGTCCCGAACAAGGGCGTAGAATTTCAAAGTATTTGGCCCGGCCGTAATAGGCGGAAGGTCTGCTTCCCCTGGAATTATTTCAATTGAAGCCGCTTCGCCCGCGGAGCCAACGACGGTAACCGAGGCAGTGGCTTTTTTGTCAGCTGCGGTGGAACCGGTTCCCACGCGCTGGGTTGCGGCGAGAGTGCCGCTTCCAGTCGTCGAAGGCGTGAACACGGCTACTGTGCTGTTTGTTCCGGTTGGCTCAACGCGCGCAGTAGCAGTTCCGTTCCAGTTCCAACTCGGGTTAAGAGAATACCGTCTTCCGGTGACGGCGTCGGTTCCCTTTGCCATGAACGGAACGCGGGTTCCGACGAGCACTGTTAGTGGAGACGCGGGATACAAAACGAAGTTAGTCAGCGAAATCACGGTTATTTCCGCGTAGCCGGCCGTGTTACTTAACTGATGAATTGCAAAAACGTCGGTCTTGCCCGTTGCAACCGCAGTAAACAAGCCCGCTGAAGAAACGGTTCCTTGAGAAGTATTTGTAACGTTCCAGACTACCGGAACATCCGCAATTGGCTCGAATTCGATGTTGTAAGCGGTTGCATTAAACTGAATTTGTTCTCCGATCGAAGCAGCGTAAAACGGCGGCGAAATATCAATTGAAAACAGCCTTAGCGGAGGCACGTAGCCGCAGTTGCTCGAATTCGCTTGCACCGACTGGTATACACAGCTACCGGTTTGGAGATTGCACTGGCCGTCTTCCTTGCGCGTGGCTCCCTCGCACTTGTCATCACATGAAACTCCTTCGCACGGCGCAGGAGTGGGCGTGGCAGTTCGAACTGTGTCACAACATTGTTTCGTCGCAGGCTTTTGCAGCGAACCGGTTTCCTTGCGCACGCGCTTGTAACCCGTTCTGCA
>JACCLL010000067.1 GCA_013425325.1 Microcaldota archaeon
GCGCTTGACTTCACTATTTTCTTGTAGAGCAAGTCGGCTACTATGCTTTCTTGTCCTGCAGTGACTCTGTAAGTGTACAGCATTTGGTAAACACCTTCTTAGCTTCCGCGCAAGTAGTACGAGACCATGGAGATGGCGAATCCGATTATTCCGATAACGGCCATGCCCAGGGCGGTGCTGAACGCAATGTGCCGGTATTCCTGCGGGCTGGGTTTGTGGGTGACGTTGAGCACGCGTTCGCTTTGCTTGATGAAGTCAAGCACTGGCTGGAAAAAACTTGGTTTCGGTTCCTCCATTTTTGCATTCACCTTAAATGAATTCAACTTCTTCGAGGCTCTGCTCGGATTCTTTTGGCTGGGCGGGCCCGGTTTCTTTTATTCCCGCCAGCACGCAGAGAACGCGTACGCTCCTCTTTTCCAGGGAGTTGTCGATGGTCGCTCCCCAGATGATGTGCGCGTCCTTGTGAATTTTTGCGGCAACCGCGCTTACCGCGGACTCCGCTTCTCCGAGAGTCAGGTCGTCGGCTCCGGTTACGTTTATCAGCGCCCGGTCGGCTGTCTTGCAGTCGATGTCCAACAACGGGGAAGCAAGCGCTTTTTCAGCCGCCTGTATGACGCGGTCTTTTCCTTCGGTTCCGCTTACTTCGCCGAGCCCGATTACCGCCGTTCCGCCGCGTTCGAGAATGGTTCTCATGTCAGCGAAGTCGAGGTTGACCAACCCTGGTTTGGTGATCAGTTCGGCTATTCCTTTCACTGCGTTTGCGAGAACGCTGTCCGCGACTTTGAATGCCGCGTTGAGCGGCAGGTCCGGAACGAAGTAAAGCAGTTTGTCGTTTGAAATCGCGATCGTAGTGTCGGCTTGCTTGCGCAGTTTTTCCAGGCCCGCTTCGGCGTTTGCCATTCGTTTCTTGCCTTCCGAGGTAAACGGCATGGTGACTATGGCGATTACTATTGCGCCGGCTTCCTTGGCTGCTTTTGCGATTATGTGGGCGCTTCCCGTGCCCGTGCCGCCGCCCATTCCCGCGGTTACGAAAACCAAGTCCGAGTTGTCGACCATTTGCTTGATTTCCTGCTCGGATTCCTGCGCGGCAGCTTCGCCTACTTCGGGGTTGCTTCCCGCGCCGAGTCCCTTGGTTTTTTTCTTGCCGATCAACAGTTTCTTGTGCGCCTTTACCCGCAGGAGGTGCTGGGCGTCCGTGTTTGTTGCGACGAGGGTTGCGCCGGTTACCCCTATTTCCTGCATGCGGTTTATCGTGTTGCTTCCGCTTCCTCCGGTTCCCATCACTAGAATGCGAGGCGCGCTTTGCTTCAGGAACTCCATGAGCATCTGGTCTTCTTGGCTCAAGCCCGCTCCTGCCGCCTGGATTATGGCGTTCTTGTTTCCAAACATTTTTTCAAAATCAGCGTCTATCATTAAAACCACGTTCTACCCGCGAGTATGTTCTCCGATAGGGGGTTAACGATTAACTAACTGTCGGACAACATTAATAATCGTTTTGTTGGCTCAGTGCTCGTGCATGCCGCGCTTGACGCTTTTCCTGGCTGCGTTGCGCTCCCACTCGAACTCGGCTTCTTTCTTGACTATTTTCTCGAGTTCGTCCAGCGACTCTCTCGTCGCGAGGTGGAGGTCCCAGTTTTGCCTGTGTTCGTCGATGTTCGGCGGCTGGCGCGAAGAAAACACTTTTCCTTTCACGGTCAGCCTGCTTTTGACTTCGAAGCGTTTTTTCTTTCCTTCGACGTTGGACTTGACGTGCAGCGTAAGCACGTCTTCCGGCGACAATTCGATTGTCTTGCTTAGTTTCTGCAGGAAGGCGTTGCACTCGTCGAAAAGCGATTGCTTCATCACTTTTTCTTCGTCGGCGAGGCCCATGATTTGAATAGGCGCTGGTTTTTGAACCAGGCACGCGGTCATGACGTCTTTTGCCGCAAGCATTCCGATTGGCTTGTTTTCCTTGGACACTACCAAGCCCATTATTCTTCTGTCGATCATTTGCCTGACTGCGTTGGCTAGCGAATCGTTTTCGTTGACTGTGGCGACGTCGGTGGTCATTATGCTGCGCACTGGCTCGCTTCCGACGCGTTCGAGCGAAGTCGGTTCGAAAGTGCTTTGGCGCGCGTTTTTGGCCAAGTGCGCGCTTACTTTCACTGCCAGGTCGTAGGTGGAAACTATTCCGCTCATTCTTCCTTTTTCGTCGAGTACCACTACGCGGAACACTCCGGTGTCTTTCAGCAGCTTGCGCGTCTGGCCTATCGTAGTTGTTTCGTTTACGTTTACTACGCGGCGGCGCATGAAGTCCGACACTTTCTTTCCTTTTATGACGTCCGACGCGGCAACCGCCTTTAGCGCTCCCCAGCGCGTGACGACTCCGATTACTTGCTTGTTCTTTAGGACGGGCAGGACTTTCGAGTCGCTGTTCAGAAAGTACGCGATTACTTCCTCGTCCGACGTGCTTGGTTCGACTGTTTGCGGGTGCGCGACTAGTTTTCCTACTTTGACCGACGGCTCGCCCGTGAAGTCGCGCAGCACGCGGTCGTCAACCATTCCGGCGTAAGCGCCGTTGTTTTCGACTACGGCAAAGTGAAGAATGTTCGGTTCTTTTGCCGCGAGCGAAATGGCTTTCGCGACGTCGGTTCCTGCTTCGACTACGGTAGTTTCTTCCATTAAGTCAGATACGGCCATTGGCAACCAGTCCTCCCAAACCAGAGTTAGTCCAATGAATTTAATAAACTCTTTTTCCTTGCTTTCGTTATGGCGGTCCAGGCGAAAACAAAGAAAATTTATGACGACATTAGGACCCTTCGCATTCAAGGCGCGGATGAAGCCGCTGCAGCCGCTTTGGAAGCGCTTAGAATAGAGGGCCTCGCCTCCAAGGCGAGGAACAGGAAAGACTTTTTCTCCGACCTGCGTGCAAGCGCGTTGTATTTGAAGACGGTTCGGCCCACCGAACCGGAGTTGAGGAACGCACTGCGCCTCGTTTTCACTGCAGTGCACAAGAGCCCGTCCGACGACGTGGCCGAGTTGAAGCACGGCCTCGACAAACAGGTTGAAAAGTATGAAGAAAACCTGAAGAAAGTCCGCGGTAAGATCGCGGAGTACGGCGCGAGGCTCGTGCCCGACGGCGGAACTGTTTTAGTCCACTGCCACAGCGGCTCGGTAGTCGCAGTTCTGAAGAAGGCTTTCGACGAGGAAATTGATTTCAAGGTCTTCGCGTGCGAAACGCGTCCCTTGTACCAAGGCAGGAAAACGGCTCGGCAGCTTTCGGAATACGGAATTCCGACCACGCTTGTAGTGGACTCGGCCGCGCGGCTTGTTCTAACCCGGTTCATGCGCGACTCCGACGTGGTACTAGTGGGCGCCGACGCAATCACGTCCGAAGGCGACTTGGTCAACAAGATAGGCACGTCGCAAGTGGCTTTGTCGGCGTTCGAGCACGAAAAACACGTTTACTCCTGCGCCGGGACGCACAAGTTCGATCCCTTGACGCTGTGGGGAAGCGGAGAGCCGATAGAAGAAAGGGATTCATCTGAAGTGGCGGTTTCGGGTGACTTCAAGCTCAAAAAGTTTCCGAAAGCCCTTCATGTCTTCAACCCCGCGTTTGACGTGACTGAAGCAAAGTACGTCAACGCCTTCGTCACCGAACTCGGAGTTCTTCCGCCGCAGAGCCTCGTGATGGCGGTTTGGAAGGAACTGGGCTTGTCGGAAAAACAATTGATTTAACGTGAATTAAATGGATTTCAAGGTGCACGTCATAGACGTCGAAGCCGGCCTGAACGTAGTCGTGCTGGACGACGACGACGCGAAAATGCTGGACGTCGGAGTCAGCGACCGCGTTAAAATAAAGTTCGGAAAAAACGAGGCCGTCGCACTAGTCGACTTGGCGCGCAAGGGCAAGCACGGCGAAGCAATGTTGTTCAGCGACACCGCCGCTAAAATAGGCGTTTCGGAAGAAGACACGATTTCCGTCGAAGCGGCCCAAAGGCCGGCTAGCTTGGATTACGTGCGCAAGAAACTCGACGGAGGCATTTTGGCCGACGCGGAAGTCAAGGCGATAATAACCGACTTGATGAACGAAGAGCTCTCGGCAGCCGAGTTGGCAGCTTTCATTGCCGGCGTTTACACGCGGGGAATGAACACCGAGGAAGTCGCTGCGCTGACCAACGCGATTTACGAAACAGGCGACAAGCTGGAGTTCAAGAACGGTCCCGTTGTGAGCGAGCACTCTATCGGAGGCGTGGCCGGCGACCGGGTAAGCATGATAATCGTTCCGACAATGGCTTCGCTGGGAATAAAGATTCCAAAAACCTGTACGCGGGCGATAAGCAGCGCGTCGGGAACGGCGGACACTCTGGAAGTTCTTTGTCCGGTTTCACTTTCAATGGACCAAATAAAGGAAGTCGTGACGAAGACGAACGGCTGCCTCGTGTGGGGCGGCGCAGTCAACATGGCGGTTGCCGACGACAAGCTAATTAAAATCCGTCACCCCCTCCGCTTGGATCCGGAAGAACTTTTGTTGTCAAGCATTCTGGCCAAGAAAAAAGCCGAGGGAGCTAAGACGGTGTTGCTTGACATTCCGTGCGGAAGGGGCTCGAAAGTGGAGAACATTGAAAAAGCAAGGGAGTTGGCGCACAAGTTCCAGACTATGGGCTCCCACCTGGAAATGCAGGTGGACTGCATCATAAGCGACGGCACCGAACCAGTAATGAACTACATCGGCCCTGCGCTTGAAGCGAGGGAAGTTCTCCGCACGCTTGAAGGCGCGAGCAGCGGACTGCTGGCGGAAAAAGCGTGCCTCATGTCCGGGGTTTTGCTGCACATGGTGCGGGGAATAAGCAAGGAAGAAGGATACCGAATTGCCCGCTACGAACTTTCGTCGGGAAAAGCGCTGGCGAAATTCAAGGAAATAATAGGGGCGCAGGGCGGCGACCCGAAAATCAAGTCGGAAGACATAAAGCCGGGCAAGTTTTCGTCCGTAGTCAAAGCAACTGCCGAGGGACGCGTGCACCACATTGACAACAAATCCATTTCGCGCGTCTGCCGCGCCGCGGGCGCGCCGGCCGATAAGGGAGCGGGAATGGTTCTAAAAGTCTCGGTCGGCCAGCAGATAAAGGAAGGCGCCGAACTCTACGAACTTTGTTCTTCTTCGAAAGAAAAACTCGATTTCGCGCTGCAGCAGGCAAAGCACTTCGAAGTGGTTGAAGTAGAGCAAATAATTCTCGACATCATTTGAGGGGGGAATTGCGTTGATTGAAGTAAGGATTCACGGCAGGGGAGGACAGGGCGCGGTAACAACTGCGGAGTTGTTGGCTCAAGCGGCGTTCTTCGGAGGAAAGTATGTGCAAGCCTTTCCTTCCTTCGGGGTAGAACGCAGCGGCTCGCCTGTCGAGTCTTACTGCAGGATTGACGACAAGCCGATTCGTCTTCACCAGCACATTTACAATCCCGATTTCCTCATTGTCTTGGACGACTCGCTTTTTTCCGTAATCGACGTTTGCAAGGGCATTAAGCCGCCCGGCGGCTCTGCGGACGACTCGCTTTACTCCGATTCCAACGTGTGCCTTCAGCTGAGCGTAGCCGGAGCGGTGCTCGTCGCGTCCAAGAAGCAGGCATCCGAGTTCCAGCAGCACGTCAAAGGCA
>JACCLL010000010.1 GCA_013425325.1 Microcaldota archaeon
GTGCAAGTGCCGGTCCTCGCGTGGGGACTGGGAATAGACCGGCTTGCAATGATCAAGCTTGGGCTGACCGACATCCGGGACTTGAATTCGCAGGACGTCGAGTTCCTGAAGAAAAGAGTTGCGGTGCTGTAACAATGGTTTCACTTACTTTACGCAAAAAACTCTTTCAACGCCTGTACGGCAAGAAACTCTCCGACGAAAAACTAGCCGACTTGCTGCCGCTGGTGAAATGCAGTTTCGACGGAGCAACCGAAGACGAGTTGAAAGTGGAAGTAACCGGCGACCGGCCCGACTTGCTTAGTTCCGAGGGAGTAGTCCGCGCGCTCAAAGGATTCACCGAAATCGAGAAAGGATTGCCCGAACTCAAGCTAACTCCAAGCAAACTCGAGTTCACGGTGGACAAAAGCGTCGCCTCCGTGAGGCCCTACCTGGTTTCCGCTCTCGTTGAAGGCGTGAGCTTCGACGACGACGACATCGCGGAACTAATGCAGTTACAGGAAAAACTTCACTTGACGCTGGGAAGACGCAGGAAGAAAGTTGCAATAGGCGTACACGACCCCGCGCAACTAAAGCCCCCCTTCGTGTACAAGGCAGTGCGGCCCAACTCGGTTTACTTCATTCCGCTCGGAAAAGACTTTCAAATGAATCTCGAGGAAATTCTCCGCAAGCACGAGAAAGGAATCGAATACGCCTACACGCTCGCCCAAGCCTCTGCTTACCCGATAATAATGGATTCGGCGGACCAAGTGCTTTCCTTCCCTCCGATCATAAACGGAGTGCTGACCCAAGTCACGGAAAGCACTGAGGACGTGCTTCTTGACATCACCGGAACCGACTTCAACGCGTGCAACACGGCGTTGAACATAATGTGCCACAACTTCGCCGACCGCGGCTCGAAAATAAAGAGCGTTGCAATAAAGTACGCGGAAGGCAAGAAAACCACTCCCGAAACCAAGCCGGCAGTAATGCACGTAAGCGCAGCAGAGGCAAACAAGGCGCTGGGAGTAAAACTGTCGCCCAAGCAGGCCGCGGACTGCCTCCTCAAACAACGCATTGGAGCAATGGTTGAAGGAGACTACGTTGCCTGCGAGATTCCGCGTTACCGCGCTGACTTCCTGCACCCCATTGACTTGATTGAAGAAATCGCTTTGGGATACGGCTACAACAAGTTCGAGCCCAAGGCGCCCAGCGTGTTCACCAAAGGCGAAACCAGCGCTTTGACGCGCAAGTCTAACCACGCGGCGGAACTGCTTGCCGGAGCGGGTTTCGTGGAAGCAAGCACTTACGTATTAACGAACCAGCCCAAGGCCGTGAAAGCCCGCGAGCCAACCGAACTGGTTCGAATAAAGAACCCGGTTAGCACGGACTACGACTGCCTGCGTTCCACGCTGTTACCAAACCTGCTGGAAGTTCTTTCAAAGAACACTCACGCGCCGTACCCGCAAAAGATTTTCGAAGTAGGCGAAGTAGTTAAGAAAAACGACAAGGCCGACGTAAAGACGTCCACTGAAATCCACGTTTGCGCGGTTTCGGCGCACGCGAACGCCAGCCTCTCGGAAATCGCTTCACTTGCCTCGGAAGTCCTCAACCGGCTGGAAACCCGCGTTGAACTAAAGCAACTCGAGTCTCCGCGCTACATCAAAGGCAGGGCAGCACACTTGGATTCCGGCGCAAGCCACGTTGGCGAAGCAGGCGAAGTCCACCCAGCCGCATTATCCGACTTCGGAATAATGGTTCCGGTAGCCGCGTTCGAAGCACGCATCGCACGCGTCGAATACTAAATATTAAAAGCAACTTGCGGCTAATAGCAGTAGAAGGTGGTTTCGTTGGACTTGATAATAATTGGAATACTAGTAATAGTAGTATTGTTCGTAATCGCGTTCATCCTCATTTACAACGGCTTGATTACGATGAAGACGCGCGTCGACAACGCGTGGAGCCAGATCGACGTCCAACTCAAGCGGCGAGCGGACTTGATTCCCAACCTCGTCGAAACCGTCAAGGGATACGCCAAGCACGAGAAAAACGTGTTCGAAAACGTTACTAAAGCACGCTCGGCGTTGCTGGGCGCGAAAACCGTTGCCGAGAAAGGCGCTGCGGCAAACCAGTTGACTTCAACCCTCAAAACCCTGTTTGCAGTCGCCGAAAACTACCCCGCGCTGCGCGCGAGCGAGAACTTCAAGCAACTGCAGGAAGAACTCAGCGGAACCGAGTCGAAAATCGCTTACGCGAGGCAATTCTACAACGACAGCACAATGGAATTCAACCAAGCAATTCAACAAATTCCAACCAACGTAGTGGCGGGAATGCTTGCCTACAAGCAACGCGAGTACTTCCAGGCAACTGAATCGGAAAAGAAGGCCGTTAAAGTAAGCTTCTAAGCCAACCATAAAAGAGGGAGCGCTTCCTTGACCGAGTTATACAACCAAATCAGTTCCAACAAATGGAAGTCCTACTTGATAGTCCTCTTTTTCTTCCTACTCGTGGGCGCAGTGGTTTGGCTGGCCGGCTATTTTTTCGCGGGATTCGGCAGTTTCTCAATAGGCTTTGCAGGCGTGCTCGCGATAATAATGGCCCTCGGCGGCTACTACTGGGGCGACAAAGTAGTACTATCAATGAGCCACGCAAGGCCCGCAGACGAAAAAGAACACTTGTTCCTATTGAACACCGTTGAAGGACTGTCAATAGCCGCCGGCCTCCCGAAGCCGAAAGTCTACGTCATTGAAGACGAGGCAATAAACGCCTTCGCGACCGGAAGAAACCCCAAAAACTCTTCAATAGC
>JACCLL010000081.1 GCA_013425325.1 Microcaldota archaeon
TGCGAGGTTAAGCGCGGCGCCAGCGCAAGCCACGTCCTCAGGAAAAGGCGGGGACTATGGAAAACAATGGGCTGGTTTCAAGACAACCGCCGACATTCCTGTTTCCGACCACTTGGCGGACCAGATAATCGGCCAGGAAAAGGCAGTCGAGATAATCAGGAAAGCCGCGAGGCAGAAGCGCAACGTGCTGCTCGTCGGAATTCCTGGAACTGGCAAGTCAATGTTGGCGCAGGCAATGGCGGAACTCATTCCCGTTGAACAACTGGAAGACATTATAGTAATGCAGAATCCGTTGGACGACAACATGCCCAGAGTCAAGATAGTCAAGGCCGGGGAAGGCAGGAGAATGATTGAATCCGCGCGCGCCAAAGCCAAAATCGGCGGCAGCAACATCAACATCCTGCTGCTTGCGCTCGTTTTCATCGGTTCGTTCTTCCTCTTGTTCTACGGACGAAAGGAATTCGGCGACGTAATCACCGCTGCAATGCTCATCGGAATGTTTTTCATGGTCGCGGCGCTCGCGTTCGCAACCCAGTTGGGCCGCAGAGTGGCAATGCCGGGAGCAGGCCCCGAGACCGAGGGAATGAAGATTCTCGTCGACAACGCAGGCAAAAAACGCGCGCCGTTCGTCGACGCAACAGGAAGCCGCGCAGGAGCGTTGCTCGGCGACGTGCGCCACGACCCGTTCCAGTCCGGAGGACTGGGTACGCCGGCATACCTGCGGGTTGAAGCGGGCGCGGTGCACCGCGCGCACAAGGGGGTTTTGTTTATAGACGAGGCGTCAACGCTGAGGCCAAAGGCCCAGCAAGAGCTGTTGACTGCCTTGCAGGAAAAGAAGTACTCGATTACGGGGCAGAGCGAAATGTCGTCCGGCGCTCAAGTGCGTACGGAGCCGGTTCCGTGCGACTTCGTCTTGGTCGCCGCAGGCAACTACCAGGACGTTCAAAGAATGCATCCCGCTCTGCGCAGCCGAGTCCGGGGTTACGGCTACGAAGTGTACATGGAGGAAACGATTGACGACACTCCGGAAAACAGGTTGAAGATAGCGCAGTTCGTCGCCCAAGAAGTGAAGAAGGACGGCAAGATTTCGCACTTCGACCGCGTCGCCGTAGAAAGGCTGGTGAACGAAGCGCGCAAGCGCGCCGGCCGCAAGAACAAGTTGACTCTCAAGCTCAGGGAAATGGGCGGCTTGATTCGCGCGGCCGGAGACGTCGCGCGCGAAAAAGGAGCCGCAACCGTTTCAGTCGAGCACATTGAAGCCGCGCTGAAAATAGCCCGCACGCTAGAGCAACAGGCGGCGCAGCAGTTGATTGACGTAAAGAAAGACTACGAGGTCTTCGTTTCCGAAGGCGCCAAGGTAGGGTGCGTCAACGGCTTGGCGGTAATGGGCGACAGCGGAGTGATTCTTCCCATAGTCGCTGAAATCGCTCCCGGCGCTTCGAGGGAAGAAGGAAGAATAATCGCGACCGGAAAACTCGGGGAAATAGCGCGCGAAGCGGTGGAAAACGTCAGCGCAATCATAAAGAAGCACACGGGAAAAGACATTTCGCGCTACGACATTCACGTCCAGTTCCTGCAGACTTACGAAGGAGTAGAGGGAGACAGCGCAAGCGTCTCGGTTGCGACTGCCGTCATTTCAGCGCTTGAGGAAGTGGCAGTCGACCAAAGCGTTTCAATGACGGGCTCGCTTAGCGTGCGCGGCGAAGTGCTGCCAGTCGGTGGAGTTACTTCCAAGGCAGAGGCCGCCATTGGAGCGGGAATGAAGAAACTGATTTTGCCTGCCGCGAACTACGCGGACTTGGCTTTGAGCGACGCGCAGAAAAAGAAGATAGAGATAGTTCAGGCGAGGAACTTGTACGACGTGCTGACATGCGCGTTGAAAGCAGGGCCAAAGAAGAACGCGCTGCTGTCTAAAATAAAGAAGGAATTCCAGTAGCCGCGTCGGGCACTGGAATTGCCGCCTGGCGTTTATTGAGGCAGAACGCAAGTTCCCCAGAAGCCGGGCGTAGTCTGGCGTGTTTTGTCACACCATCCTTGCGCGCAGTCCATGTCGTTGTTGCACGGAGCTCCAATCGGCTGGATTGTCGGACTCGGTGCTACCTCGCTTGGAACCGGCGTCGGCGTGGCAGTAGGCACTTCAGTGACTTGAATAGTCGGCAGTGGCGTTGGGGTCGCTGTTGGAGTCGCTGTGGGCTCCTGCGTCGGGTAGTAGTAGTATGGCGTAGGGGTTGGCGTCTGCGCAGGCGCTGGCTGCGACATTAACACCGCCGCGATCACTATTACCACTACGACGGCCACTCCTGCGAACAGGAGCGTGTTGTCGGCTGGTTTTTTGTGAATTGCGTGCGGGTGGTGTGCGTGATGTTCGTGTTTCATAGTATGGTTGTCTGCCAAGTGGTTTAAATTACTTTTGTGTAATCGCTTCATGCGGGGAAAGGCGAGGAAGAAACCGGCTCACGACGTCACGCTGAAAGAGATTTACGCCAGGTACGGCGCGGCTCAAGCGCCGCACCAGAAGTCGTTACTCGAACAAAAGTGGGTGCGCGACGGCGTTGTTGCAGTGATTGTTTTCTTCATTGTTTTTTTCGCTGGCTTGGCGGTGTTTCCTTTGTTCCTGGGCCCGACGGATTCGGCGGTGGCGTCCGCCTTCAGGCTGCGCACGGTTGTTCCAATTGTTTCCCTTTTCGCGGCCCTGGCAATCGTCCTCGCGTTTTTCCAGCTTCAGTTCATGCGCCGGCCGCCCGGCCGTGTCTAAAAAACAACACCCTGAAAAATCAAACACCGGCCGTTCGGTTAAAGTCGGTTTTTAGGCGTTAAAAGAGCGGTTTGCGCTAAAACCTCGGTTTTGAGTAATTTGAGAAAGCTTTAAATATGGGTTAATTTAAAGCTCTTCCGCGCGAATTTTAAACGTTCGTGGTCGCGAGGTCGGAGGGGCTTTCGCGTTTTAAGGATTGCCTCCTTGGGGTTTGTCGCCGGCTCTGCCCGGCGCGTGCATCGACGGGCGGTCGATGCAGCTGTCCCTCCGACATCTCGCTCCACAGAAATATTTTCAACTCTAGTGCTTAGTCGTAAGGCCGTGTTATCAAGCGGGTCTGCGTTCGCCTTTTTCTAAAAAACGCTTCATTCCCTTACGCGCGATTTTCGTGCACGCAGGGAACTGCGTAAGCGGTGGAGCGGCGGATGTGCGTAAAAGTAGCGTCAAGCAAGTACTTCCATTGCTCTATTATGCCGCTCATTCCAATTGCCTTGACGGTATTACCGCGTATTGTTAAAAAGCCTTTTCGTTCAGTACTGGACGATTATTTTTTCGCCGATGTTGCTGATGCGGTCTATTGGCAAGTCGATTTTGCGTCCGCTTTCGGTTTGTAGGATTATTTTCTCCTGCTTGCGGTTGATTCCCACTATTTTTCCGAGCAGGCTGCCCACTTCGGTGTAGACGTCTTTTCCTTCCAACTGCATTCGCGCGATAATGCTTGTTTTGAATGCCTTGGCCAGGTATACTACGAGGACCATTGCGGCTACAGCCAGGATTATGGTGGTGAAGAAGTCGGCGAAGCTCATGGTTCCAAGCACCCAGTCTGCCGCGTTGTTGAGGATGAGCCATAGGAGGATAACTGCCGTTGATGAAATTACGTAGGTTGGCAGCAGGTACTTTTTCTTCTCGTTGATTGCCTCAATGACTTTGCCGAGCACTATCAATAGAATCGCTACCGGCATCAGCAGCAGGAAGTCTTTCGTGAAGGCTGCCGCAAGCCGCGCCAAGTTGGTTACTCCGGTTGTCTGCATCGCCGCTACCTTGGCCATGCCGAGCCAAACCGATATTGCCGCAAGCGGAATTGCCGCGAAGTAGAAGATGAAGCCGAGTTTTTCGAAGGAGAAGCTGAAGTTGCTTGCGCCCCTCCAAAGCATTTCCTCGATTCCGGTTGCCTTTATTATCAAGTAAGCTCCGAGCAGGCCCACGAACACCTTTAGTCCGAGGAACTCGGATAGTGCAAAGAGCAGCAACGCGAGTCCGGGCAGGCCGAACACTATTCTGGCGTAGTGGGGTTCCTTCAGTTTTTCGAACACGGCGACGTACGTTTTTTCGAGTTCTTTCGCTTGTTTTATTGTAATGGTTTTTACGCTGTTTATTTTCACGCGGCTTTGAACCAGGGGAATCATTTGCTCGTCTGTCGCGCCGTCGCTTATGAACACGCATGCTTCCGGCTTGTAGTCAGTAATTACTTTCTCGAGCTGCTTTACGACTTCCTTGTCCGCGTGGTAGCCGAGCCGCGAGCTTCCGGTAAGCGTGGCGACTTCGACATTGGTTTCCTTGCCGAGTTCGTCGTATTGCTTGACTGCCTCGAAAATCGCGTTCGCGTCCGGGTCTTCCGGGTCGGCTATTGCTAGTTTCGTCGCCGCCTCGATGTTGGCCTTTCTGCCGACGACCGGCCCCTTTACGCGGGCTTTTTCGTACAGGTCGTCGTCGACGTCGATGTTGAGTATAAGCAGCCGGTGTGCCTTTGTGGCCATGGTATTTTCCTCTGGAAACAATTTTGCGCCAGCGTATATAAATAACGCCGCCCACAATTGTCTTTATCAAGGGATTTGACTTGAACCGCCAGGTAATCGTTTTCGTAGGAATAATCGCGGCAGCCCTAGCCCTGTTTGCGGCAATGTGGGTCGCCAAGATTCCTCTTGTCTTTTTCATAGTCGGAATACTCTTCTTAGTAGTAGTCGCCTCGTTGTTTCCCGAATTAGTGGAACTGAAGGAGTACGAGCGCGCGGTCGTCTTCCGCATTGGAAAATACAACCGCGTGGGCGGCCCCGGCTGGATACTCATTTTTCCCCTGATCGAGAGGTTTATCGTAGTCGACATGCGCACTCAGGCAATCGACACTCCTCCGCAGGCCATGATTACCCGGGACGACGTGCGCGTCAAAGTAGATGCAGTGCTCTACATTCGAGTAGTCGACCCCAAGAAGGCCATAATCGAGATAAAGGACTACAAGAACGCCGTAGTGGAACTCTTGCGCTCGAACATCCGCAATGCAGTCGCCAAAATGGATTTGGAGGAACTGCTTGAAAAAACCGAGGAGCTGGACTCGGACTTGCACGCGATAATTGCGGCGGCCGCGCAGGACTGGGGAATCGCCACCCACCGCGTGGAAGTGCAGAGCATCGAACTGCCTCCGGAACTCGTCGAAGCAATGAGAAAACGCAAGGAAGCCGTCGAGTACAAAGCACGCGCGGAAACGGAGGCGGCCGCGCGCCAGATTTCGCTCGACATTCTCGACAAGGCCGCCAGCAAGATGAGCGACAGGACTCTCGCTTACTTGTACCTGGATTCGCTGAAGAAAATATCGGAAGGAAAAAGCAACAAAATCATTTTCCCGCTTGAATTGTCTCACTTGGCGTCAATGCTTTCAGGCAAGCTGACCGAAAAACAGGTTAAGGGAGAAATAACCGCGAAACCGGATTACTCGGAGATAATCAACTCGCTAGTTGAAGCCTACAAGGAAAAGAAGCGGGACATAATCGAGGAATCCGTTGAAAAGAAGCAGGAAGCCAAGAAAGAAGAGAAGCCCGCCGGCGAGCAAAAGAAGCTCCCGCCCTGATTTTTCAGACGCCTACGATACTGCTTGCTTCAATTGCAGCCCCGATTGCCAGGAATACCACTGACCAGGCAGTGAGTTTGACTATGTCGTAGGCCACGCGTCCGACATGGCGTTCTATGTGGTCGCGCCGGATTATCGCGCAGCTCAGGATTCCGCCCGCGAGTGCTGCAAGCAAGTAGGCGACCAGTTCCATGCTGCCGTGCGGTAGCAGTCCCAGGAAGCCCGCGCCTGCTCCCGCGAGTATGGAATACGCCGGCGCCTGGTGCCAGATGAATTCTTTTGCGAAATTGCCTATAAAGACGGCGATTACCGACGCGTTCCAAATCAGTATCAATACGGCCCCCGCGCCGTAGATTAGGGAGAACGCGAGTACGAGCACGAGTACTCCGAGGTTATGCAGGAAAATGGTTTCGAACACGCTTCCGAAGTCGGACGGCTGCGGCGCGAACACTGCATTGCCTGAGAACAAGCTGCCTATTCCCGCAAGCTCTTGGTTTTGGGCTTCGAACAAAGTAGTTGTCTTGTCTTGCGGCAGGGCCATGTACCAGAAGCCGAAGCCCGCGGCCATGCCTATGAACAGTGACGCGAGGGTTATTACTACCGGGAAGTGTCTTGCGAAAGTGTGGCTTCCCCACTTGGTTTCGCCGTCTTCCACTTCGTATTCCTCGTAATCGAATAGCTTAAGCACGAGGGGACCGACTGGAAGCGCCACGAGCGCCGCTAGAAGAAGGCTAGGCGCGCTCGGAAGCAGGTAGTCGGTCGCGAAAATGCCGATTGTCACGAAAATAAAGCCAAGGATTGCCAGCGCCCACGGATTGTGTTCAGCGCCTTCCGGCGAAAGCAGGGATTCGAGGACCATGAAAAACTTCTTGCGCTACTCGTTTAAATTAATGGCGTTTGGCCGCCCAACTGTTTTAAACAACGGCCGAGTACGGTTTGCAAGGTGTTTTAGTTGCCGCAGGAAGTGGAAAGGTGGCTTGCGAACGCGTTGTTTTTCGGCGCAAAGCTCGAAGTGAAAATGTTCGAGTGCTACGACGAACTCGTCAAGCGCCTGCCTAAAGACGAGTTCAAGAAACA
>JACCLL010000017.1 GCA_013425325.1 Microcaldota archaeon
GAAAAAGCAGGCCTCGCGCTAAACCGTTTGGTTCAAACCACCACCCCTGACTACGTTGCCTGCGAAGCGCTGAAGGGAATAAGCAAAACGATTCCGAAAAGCAGTAGCGACGGGCGGGAAAAAATGGTTGCCGGCCTCCAACGCGCGCTCAAGCACCCATCCGGCAGCGTGCGCGCGCTCGCGGCAGAGTACCTGGGCGAGCACGGAGAAAAAGAGCACGCCATTCATCTTGCGACACTTTCGCTGCACGCTCCGGAAGAGCACGTGCGCAACTCCGCCAAAAACGCGTTAGCCGAACTTGCCAAAAGACACGGAATAAGCAAACGCGACGCGCGCAATTCTCTTCAAAAAGCGCTTGGCACAAGACCGTCTCCTTCGCTCGTCAAGCGACAAGAAGAAACAATGTCTTTCGTTGAGAGACAGATTCGCGACTGAGGCCTAACTGAAATGTCCAAAGAAGAGGATTTGGTGAAGAGACTGCTTCAAAAGCTTACTGCCCACGGCACTCCAAACGGCCCGAGCGGCGGCGAGGCAGCCATTGCGTTGCACGACTTGGGCGCAACTGCGGCGTCGCCGAACGTGAAGCCCGACTTGAAGAAAGGAGCCGAACTCGTCATAACCCAGGTTATTCACGACCAAAACAAGCAATACACTTCGAAAGAGTTGCTTGACGGAGCAGTCAAAGGAGCAGCGGCTCTTGGCACCGAAAACGCGGGAATTGCCTTGTCGAAGGCAGTGCATTCGCAAGTTCCTGCTGCCACTGCCAGGGAAGCCCTCAAGGGAATGGCGGCGCTGCTTGCCAGAGGCAAGGGCGTCAGCGGCGTAGGAATAGAAAAAATGACTACGGCACTTGTGGAAGCAACCGCCCATCCCTCGGGAGAAGTACGCGCTTTAGCCGCAGAGTATTTGGGCACGCACGGAGACGCAAAGCACGTCAAAAAACTGGAGAGCCTAGCTGCTAAAGACGGGGAAGGGTACGTCCGCAATTCCGCCAAACGAGCGGCGGAGGAACTGCGGCGCAGGCTGCCCTAACCGCTTATTTTCGCTATTGCCGTGCCGCCAAGCAGGTCTATAACAAGTCCCGCGACGGTCCACGAAGCCACCAGCCCTGCAGGCACGGCGAGGTTCAAGTAAATTGTAGCCATTCCCGGAAGGGTTGCGACGAAAAACAACAGCGCCCCGAAAGTTGTCCCCGCTTTGAGGAAATCCTTTTCAAAAGAGTTCCTGAGCGCCTGGAAAGCAGCGGTGAAAATCAATCCCGTGACGAACGCGAGCGCTATTGCAAGCGCGAAGTACTCCATTCCAGGCGGGCCCTGGTTGGGCATCATTATCTTGCTCCAGACAGCGAAGTTGGCGGGATCCGTGTAGTAACCCAGGTCCAGCATCGACTCAATAGTGTAAACAACTTGCGAAATCACGGCAAAAGCAATGCCGCCGAGAACCGCCTTGCCCCATTTTATCCTATCCAAACACGCCAAGCACACTGAAAATCACCTGAAACGCGTTAGCGTCCACGCGTATAAAAAGGTTTTTTAGCGGCGGAAGAGTTGGGTTCAAAGGAGTTGATTTGTGTTGAAAATCGGTTTCGTTGACTGCATGACAAACCACGCGGACGTTTTCGAACTGGCTACGAAAGCCGCTTCGGAAGTGAGCCCCAACGTTTCATTACAGCGTTTTACGGCGCCCGACGTGCTGAAGGTGCCTGTTTGCGCCAAGAAGCTGCTTGCAGGAGGAGCCGACGTCGCCCTGGCGTTCCTGAACCTTGATGAAGAAGACGCGGACTCGTTCCAGCTGCTGTTGGAGCGCTCCATTGACGTAGAGCTGGCTACCGAGAAGTTCGTTTTCTTCTGCGTAGTAGGCCGTGATGAGTACCGCACCGAAGAACAGATGATGAAAGTCGCGGAACGCAGGCTCAAGGCATTCATTGACTTGATCGTAAAACTGGAGCTCAACCCCAGCGCGGTTTCCAGCCAGATAGGCTCTGAAATCAATCCGGACTTGGCGGGGCTGAGCGCGGGAATGAACGCAATATTCGGGGGACCTAAAGAAGAAGAGGGTACTCCGGCCTCTATCGTTCCCGAACAAGCTTCCTCGATTTTCGGGGAAGGCGGAAGCGGAAAGTCGTTGTTCTAGCTGGCAGGAGTTACGGTTTCGCGGATTTCCTGTTTCTTGGTTACTTTAACGATTTTGGAGCCGCCGCGCCTGCTTTTCTTCGTCTTGACCGACTTTTTGCTGGTCTTGACTACTTTCTTCGCCGCTTTCTTTGGCTTGGCTTTCTTTATGGCTTTCTTGGCCTTCTTTGCCTTGCCTCGGGCCAACGGTTTTACCGTAAGCTTTGGTCTGACTACAACTTCCGGCCTGAGAATGATTTTCTTTGAAGCGCCGGCCTTTTTCTTTGCAGTTTTTACGGCTTTCTTCTTAGCGGGCTTCTTGCCTTTCTTGAGTTTTGCGGCCTTTTTCTCGGCTGCTTTCTTGGCTTTGCCGACGATTTTCCTGCCGATTTTCTTGGCTTCCTTCTTGGCCTTCTTGGTGACTTTCGCGGCTTCCTTTTTCTGGATTTCGGCCTTGAGGGCGGCTTCGACTTTGCGTTTCTTGCTTTCGAGCATGCTGGCTACTCCCGCAAGCATTTCAGCGAGTTCAGAGACTTTTTCGGACATGGTGGTAAGGCGTTCGAGAGACTTTTTCTGAGTGTCCTGAACTTCGTTCTCGAGCTTCTGCTGCGACGCGCGCAGTGCGGCCAATTCGTTCCGGGCGTATTGCTCGAAGGCCTGCATTTGCTCAACGCGGTAGCGCAAGTCGCGCACGCGGGAGTCTACTGCACGCTCCATCACGGATTCTGAGCCGCGCTCGGTTTCCTCGTATTGAACGGGAGTTTCTTCAGCCATTTTCATACCACCTTAAACATTTACGCGTAAAGAGCGTCGTAGGCCTTACGGGTCTTTGCAAGCAAGTCGTCGACTTGTTTTTCGACTTCGCCCAAGCGTTCTACGTACGGGCTCTTCTTCGACTCCTTGGACTGCAGGTCGCGGATTGCCGCGCGCAAGCCCTCCAAGTCAGTCTTCATCGCGGCGAGGTCTAGTGCCGCGTTTTTCTTGAACACCAAAAGGTTTTCGACATTGCGCTGCATTCTTCCCGCGTAGCCTTCAACCGGGTCGAGTTCGCGCACTATCCTGCGCTTCAATTCCTCGAATTCCCTGCGCAGCGAAACAACTTCCTCTCCGGCGCGAGCCTGCGAAGCAGCCTGTTCCATTGCCTTCGGAGTTTCGAAATAGAGGTTTGACGCTCCCGGGCCTCCCAAAGCCTGGGCCTTGAGGGACAACAGGCTAGCCGCCGTTCCAGGAGTCGAGCCGACTGCGGCGCGGAAATAAGATTTTGCGACGCGCTCCTTCAAACGGGAGTATTCCAAGTAGAGCGCCACGTCGACAACTGCAACCAAAATGACTAGTGCAACCAAAATAGTGCTTGCCAAAAACCCACCTTTTTCGACTAGTAAATAGTGCAAAAAGCACTATTTAAACTGTTCGTTATCCAAAAGTAGTAACATTCAGCGAGTAAGCTGTTTTACGTGCTTGTACGCAGCAAGAGCGGCCAATGCGCCGGCGGAAGCAGCGGTTATTATCTGCATTCCCTTGCCGGTTACGTCGCCCGCCGCGAAAACGCCGGGAACGCTTGTCTTGCCTTCTTCATCGCAGGCAATGAAGCCGCGTTCGTTTAGCTTGACGCCGAGTCCTTGAGCCAGTGCGTTCAGCGGAACTCCGCCGGCGTAAACAAACACTGCGTCTGCCGCCAGCTCGGACTTGGTTCCGGACGCGTCTTCCAGGACTATTGAAGAAAGCGTTTTTTCGCCCTTCAACCCGACGATGCTCTTTCCCAGAATGATTTCGGCCTTTCCTTCCTTCTCTTTTTCGCGGAGCTTCTGAATCATGACTTCGACTGCACGGAATTCAGAGCGATGGACTACGTATACTTTAGATGCAACGTCGCACAAGTAAAGAGCGGCCGAAATTGCGCTGTCGCCCCCGCCTGCCACGACCACTTTCTTTCCCTTGAAGAACGGCGCGTCGCAGGTGGCGCAGTAAGACACGCCCCGTCCAAGCAAGCGCGACTCTCCTTCCACGCCGAGCCCCGAGTGCTTCATTCCAGTTGCAACCAGCACCGCTTTAGCGACCGTATCACCGCCCGAGGAAGAAATCACGAACTTGTTGCCTTCCTTTCTGATGGCCTCAACTGCCTCGAATTCCTTTACTTCAACGGAAAACGTAGCCAAGTGCCCTGAAAACGCTTTCAACAACTGCGGACCCGTTGCCTTGGAAAAGCCCAGGTAATTGTCTACTTCCCGGATTTCGTTAAGCATTCCGCCAAGCGTCTTTTCTTCCAGCAAAACGGTTTTCATGGCGCGGCGGCTGGCGTAAATCGCGGCCGACATTCCCGCGGGGCCACCGCCTACTATCGCCAAGTCAAATTCTTGCATGAAACAATTGTTTGGCTGCCAACATTTTTTAACGCGCACGTTGTTTGCAACACCATGCTGGTCCACCACCCGCCTTCGACCACCACGCTAGTCGCCGGAACGCACAAAATTTCGTTAGACTGCGGGGGAGAAAACGCCTTCGTTTCCCACGCCCACTCCGACCACGCGTCGTGCCTGCGAGGCGCCAAGAAACTCAT
>JACCLL010000019.1 GCA_013425325.1 Microcaldota archaeon
TTCCTCGGAAGCGGAAGCCAGTCGACCCGCACGCTCTACATCCGCAAACTGCGTGGAACAAAACACAGCCTGGAAATCCACCCAATAGAAATAACGGACCAAGGCATGGTCGTCAAAAGAGTGGAAGACGTATTCAAGTAAGGCCAACTACTTTCCGCAAACCGGGCAATACCTTCTTCTAGAAAGCTTTTGAACGCGGAAAAACCCTTTTCTCACGTCGGCAAAAAACAGTTTTCCCTCCAGCTCGGACTTTCCACGGCAAACCAAGTCGACCGCAGCCTGCACTTGAACACAAGACGCCTGCGAAACAGTGGTATTGAACACGCCCCTGCCAACGCAAGACTCTGCCTCAACACGGTTTTCCAAAACCGTCCAGCAGGCAAAACACGGCGTGCGCGGAGGCACGACCGCCGAAACCATTGCCCTGAACCCAACGGCCCCCGCGTAAACCCATGGAACGCGCTTGCGCCAGCAGAATTCATTCAATGCAATGCGCGCGCCATAATTGTCAGAACAATCCAGAACGACGTCAACGCCGCGCAGCAGTTTCTCGGCGGCCCCGTGCGAAAATTGTTCGAAAACCGGAAGCACCCGCGTACCCGCCCCCTTTACCTTCGACAGAACGCGGCCGGCCGCAACTGCCTTCGGCTTGCCGACGCTTTCTTCTCCGAACAAGCACTGGCGGGGCAAATTGCTTTCTTCAACGACATCCCGATCTATCAACCGAATTTCGCCAGCTCCGGCTTGAGCAAGCAAGAGCGCAGAATACGAACCGATTCCGCCGACGCCCACCAATGCAAACTTAGCCCGCGCGAGCCTGCGCTGGGCTTCTCTTCCAAGCGCGATAACCTGCCTTGAAAAACGAGTTTCAGCGACGCTTTTTGACGCGTTTTGCGGCAACCAAAGCAACTCCTTTCTTAGATAAATAGTCTTGAATCGCGGCGTGCAGCGCGCTGGCAGCCAAGTTCGAACAATGCATCTTAACCGGAGGAAGTCCCCCTAGCGACCCTGCAACATCGGCGCGAGATAGCTTCAACGCCTCTTCGAGCGTTTTTCCCTTCGCCAGTTCGGTAATCATGCTGCTCGTTGCGATTGCCGCACCGCATCCCATTGTTTTGAACTTTATGTCCGCGATCCTGTCGTTCTTTACTTTTATATAAAGAAACATGACGTCGCCGCAGGCCGGATTCCCCACTTTGCCCACTCCGTCAGCATCCTTTATTTCGCCTACATTCTTTGGCTTGCGCATGTGTTGCATGACTTTTTCCGAGTAAAAATCCATTTTCTTTCACCTCATTCGACGTACTCTTCGTGGTGGCCGCCGAAGTCCACGCCGCTCAAGTCCTCTCCGGGCTTGAAAGGTGACATTCTGCGCAGTCTTGCCACGACTTCCGCCGTCTTTCTTGCAGTAAAATCAATCTGCCGGGCAGTAGTACTTCTTCCAAGCGTGTAGCGCACGCTTCCATGCGCTTGTTCAGGCCTACGACCCATTGCAAGCAGGACATGCGAAGGCTGGAGCTTCTTTGAAGAACAAGCCGAACCCGTCGAAACCGCTATCCCCGCGTCGTCTAGTCCCAAGAGAATTCCTTCCCCTTCTATTGCGCCGAACGAGACATTTACGTTATTCGGCAAGCGCTTTGCGCCTCGAGGGCCATTCAGCGCGGCGCCGTCGATGGCGAGCAGTTTTTTCAATAGCCGGTCACGAAGGGAGTACAATTGCCTTGACTCGCGGGGCATTTCACGCAACGCGAGTTCACATGCTTTGCCGAACCCGACTATTCCCGCGACGTTTTCCGTTCCGCTGCGAAGGTTACGCTCGTGGCCGCCCCCGAAAACAATCGGTTTCAGTTTTACCCCTTTTCGTAGGTAAAGCGCGCCGACTCCTTTTGGTCCGTAGATTTTATGCGAAGATAAAGTCAACAAGTCTACGCCGAGCTTTCGGACGTCAACCGGAATCTTGCCCGCCGACTGCACGGCGTCGCAGTGGAAAACCGCGTCGCCATCGTGTGCAAACTTCGCTATTTCCGCAATTGGCTGGATTGCGCCGACTTCGTTGTTTGCATGCATTACGGAAACAAGCGACGCGCCGCGAGCCCGGCCTGCAACGTGCATATCAACTATTCCTTCACGGTCAACTGGCAAGAGAACTCTTTCAAATCCCCTTCGGCCAAGCTCGGCACATGGTTCTAACACGGCAGGATGTTCCACCGCGGAGCAAACCACCTTCTTTCCGCGCGCGGAATCAACGCCCCCTAAAACCGCCAGGTTGTCCGCCTCGGTTCCGCCGGACGTGAAAATTATTTCATCCGGCAAGGCGCTAATCAGTTTTGCAACGCGGGCGCGCGCCAGTTCAAGCGCTTCCTTTGCCTCGCGGCCGAACGAGTGCAGGCTGGACGCATTGCCGAATGTTTGCGAGAAAAACGGCCTCATCTCCGCCAGAACCCGGGGGTCAACGGGAGTCGTTGCCGCGTGGTCGAGATAAACCTTCATCAAAATCACTTCTTGCTTAACGCGCAAATCAGGAGGCCTTTGCCTCCGCAGGCCTTGCATAACCTTAGTTCTACTTTTCCTTTTCCCGAAAGGATTTTCTGCGCAACCGCGTGCGCAAGCCTGGCAACTTCCGGCGCGGCTTTTTCCCTTGCGCTCAAGTACTTGCTGACCGCGGCCTGCGAAAGCCCGAGCGCCGAGGCTATTCGCTGTTGCGTCCAGCCCTCTTTCGCCAACAGCTCCGCTGTCTCGCAGCGTATTGCGGGCAAAAGCGTTTTTACTGCGTAGTCGCAGGGAACAAAGTCCATAACCGAGTTATATAATCGGGTGATATTTAAACCAGCCGGTCGACCGACTCAACGCGCTTGAATGCTATTTCGTTGGCGCCGTCGCTATCCTGCTTGAAACGGAACTCGGCGCGGACTTTCTGCCCGCGTAGAACAAGCGGAAGCCAGTGGGGGTCGTCGGGCCACATCCGGTCAAAAGGAAGCGCAGAATAGCCGAACCATTCGGGCCTCATTTCGTCGCTTTCGGCGGGCTCGCCCCGCCAAGCCGAGGCGATAAAAACATGAACCGTCTGGTCCCATTCCTTCTTCTGGGGAAAAAAGAAAGCCAACTCGCCGGCCTTGCTCAACTCCGAGCAATAAACGCCCGCCTCTTCCTGAAGCTCCCTCGCCGCAGCGGCCTCAACTGTTTCGCCGGGCTTTACTTTGCCGCCGAAGCCGTTGTACTTGCCGTTGCCAAACCCTCTTTTCTTCATTCCAAGCAGAACGCGCTGGTTCCGCGCGTCAACAAGAAAGCAAAGCGTCGCGTCGTGCATTGCACCGCCTCCGTAAAAGCGGGGTGAGGGAGTCGCACCCTCCTACTCCGCTCTGCAGGCGGATACATAGCTGATCTGTCAACCCCGCGACAGATATAATTCAATGACGGCGGCGTTTTATATTCCTTGAGCCGCGTCCTCCCGAAAAAGAGGTTACCGTCTCAAAAACATTTTTTCCAAGGTCCTCGAATTCCTTAACGCCGTTACGGAATGCTTTCGGCCGTACGAAGAACACGTACAAAACGCCGAACAGCGCGCCGTACAAGTGCACGGAGAAGTCGGTTGGCGTCTTTTGCTCACGCGCCCTTCCTTCCACTGAAACGCCGAGGGTTTGGTTTACTTGCGCAATTGAAACGTTGACCTGCGACGCTTCTTCCGTGCGGTTTTGTGCGATAAGCTGCGAGTAATTCCACTGTAGGCCTTGCTGCGTTTCTGCCAGCTGCGTCTGCTGCAGTTCAACTGCAGCGGAAGCAAGGGGAAACAAAACTAACGCAAGTAGCAACGGAACGGCCGCTAACGCAACGCAAGATAGCTTTGGCCTGGCAACAACCGCGGCGCCCATCAAGCCAACTACGCCTGCGCTCGCGCCAACCAAGAGAAAAGACGGGTTAAATATTGAGAACAACGCGGCGGAAACCATTCCCGCGCAAAGAAAGACGGTTATGACATCGCCGCGGCGCAGCCGCGTTTCAGCAACCCAACCGAATGCAGCGAGAGGAACGAGGTTGCCCAGTAAATGCAGGATTCCAACGTGGGTAAACAAATGCGTTAATACCCCTATCGGCTGCGACGACACGCGTAGTGCGGCAGCACGTAGCTCCGCGTCAGGAATGTAGAAGTTTCCGCCGGAAAGAAGCAAGTAACCAGCAATAACTGAGATTACCAAGGCGGCGGTTGCGAGCGGAAGACGCATGCAACCACAAAAACACCTGCGTATAAATCGCTTGTTCCGCACGCTAGGGCGCTAAAAATGAACTGGGCGCGTGCGACAAGGAGGCCGGCATTACACCGGGAATGCGTCCAGTTCAACCCACCTTTACAGAATACGCTGGATTAGTTTAACCAACGACCCGATTTAAACGTTTGCGTGTTTAAAAACGCCGCAGTTCCACAAAAAGTCAGACTTCCAGTTCGGTCTTCAGCTCGTCAAGAAAAAGCTGCAGAAAGCGGTGGCGCGGCTCTAAAAGCTTTTTCGCAGTCTCCGTGCTTAGCCTCTCGCCAACCTTCAAAAGACGGGCATAAAATAAGTCGAGCGCATAGCTCTTCGGGGCTGGCTCGCGCCTTTCGCAGAACGGGTCCTCCTCGCTGTAGAAGGGGCGCCGCATACTTCCGGTGGAGGAAAAAGTGCGCATTATGGAAACCGCTCCGCTTGCTTCGAGCAGGTCCGCGTCGTGCAGAACCGCCGCTTCGAGAGAGCACGGCTTCTCCCCCTTGGTAAACGAACAGCCGCGTATGCAATCGCAAACCTGGCCTATTTTTTCCGGCGGAAAGTCACGAAGCTTTGAAAGAATTTTTTTCGCGGCGTTCGCGCTCGCGTCGGGCGCTTCGTCGGCCCAGGGGTGGTTCTTGGGAATTATAATTACGTCGTGAAACAATGCGGCAGGAACCACCACATCCAAGTCCGCGCCTTCCGTAGCCCCTATTTTTTCTGCAAGCGACATCGCACGGCGAGCATGATAAAAATCATGCGACGGATCCTCGCCGCAAATTGATTTCCGAGCCACCTCAATAAGTTCGTGCTTCAAAGATTCGTTCATAAACCCGCCTAACTTATTATTTTAAGTCCAATAAAAAGCGATTACGGGCTCGGAGGGATTTGAACCCTCGACCCATTGGTTAAGAGCCAATTGCTCTGCCAAACTGAGCTACGAGCCCTTCTCAAAAAAAGCATTATTAACGTGCCCGCAGGAATTATTAACTCTTTTGCGAGCAAGAAGGTTTGAAATGATCGTCGTGCTGCGACTCGGCCACAGAAAACAACGAGACAAGCGCGTGACCACCCACTGCGCGCTGGTCGCGCGAGCCTTCGGCGCAAGCAAAATAATTTTGAGCGGAGAACAAGACGAAGCCGTGCTCGAAAGCGTCGCGGCACTGTCGCGAAAATGGGGCGGCCCCTTTTCCGCGTCGTACGAAAGCAACTGGAAGAAAGCAGTCCGCGCATTCAAGAAAAAAGGCAAGGTAATCCACCTGACTATGTACGGCGAGCCGTTCGACGCAGTCGCGGCGCAGGCGCGCAAGACGAAAAACGTCATGATAGTAATCGGAGCGGAAAAAGTTCCGCGCGAAATGTACGCATTAGCGGATTACAACGCGGCAGTAGGCAGCCAGCCGCACTCCGAAGTCGCGGCGCTGGCGGTTTTTCTCTACGAACTCCTTGGCAAGGCGCCCCTGGAGAAAGAGTTTCGCGGATGGCAAAACAAAATAATTCCATCGCCGCGGGGGAAGAAGGTTATAAATAAGTTTCGGGGAGTAATAGGAACATGAAGAAAGCGCGTGCTAAAAGGCCTTTGAAGAAAAAGGCAGTTCGCGGCGCACCCGCCGCCGCAAAAGAGACGCAACCCCCCGCGCGAGACCCTAGGCAAGACGAACTAATCAAGTGCCTTGAGCCTTTCGTGGAAGAAATTTCGGGTCCGAAGGGCGTTAAGATAGTCGATTGCATCGGCGACGGAACGACCGATGAAACAATCGAGGAACAAACAAGCCTCAAAATAGCGGAAATACGCTCGCTGTTAAACCACTTACACAGTTACGGCGTCGTGGAGTATACGCGTGAAAAAAACATGACGAGCGGATGGTTTACGTACACTTGGAAAGTGAACGCCGACCGCGCGCTGCAAAACTTCCTGGTGATGAAACAACGCGAGTACACGGAATTGAAGAAGCAGTACGCAACCGCTGAAAACGCGTTCATTTATGCTTGCCGCAGCAAGTGCGCAAAACTCGCTTTCGATGTCGCGTTGGAAAGCCAGTTCCGCTGCCCCTCGTGCAAAGGCATGCTAAAGGAAATCAACGTCTCCGACGAAATGGGCGAACTTGACAAGAAAATAACCGCGCTGAAAAGCATTCACGCTTCCTTCTCGCAGCGCTCGATAGGCGTTTCAAAGAACCAAGGACTGCTGGACTCGCAAAAACTCATCAAACCCCTTTTGGAAAACCGGACAAAACCCCTTACGAGCTACAAAAGGCTTTAATTAAAGCGCGCCCACAATTCTCTTACGCTCCTGTTTACAGCGAGGTAACTTTATCGTCCACGGACGGTTTTGCTTCAAGGGTAGCCAGGAGTGCCCGCTGGATTGAACTGCTGCTAAGCCAGTTCAAGGCGAAGCTCATAACCCGGAGACCGGTGGTTCAAATCCACCCCTCGCTATTCTTTTTATAACTCCAAGCAGTTTAGGCTCTCGTGAAAAAACTCTTAGTAATACTAGACGGACTAGGAGACCTTCCCTGCCGCGACCTCGGCGGAAAAACCCCGTTGGAAGCGGCGCGGACGCCCGCGCTGGACTCGCTTGCCTCCCGCGCGAAAACAGGAATGCTGCGCATCGCAGGCGACGTCGCCCCCGAATCAGACGTCGGCGTCTTCTCAGTACTCGGCTACAACCCCTTCAAGTACCACGTCGGCCGCGGCGCGCTTGAAGCGTTCGGCATAAACGCGGGTTTCAGGAA
>JACCLL010000018.1 GCA_013425325.1 Microcaldota archaeon
CAAGACGTCGACTACTCCCATCAACAAAACTATTGGCATTGCCTTTCCTCAGGTCTAACTACTGCTTTCCCCAATATTTTAAAGTGACGCACGCGAATAGTCTGCAGGGAGGAATACGTTATGAAACCGGTTTTGCTTGCAGTTTTACTACTTTCAGCTACGGTGTTGCTGGGCTGCGTCCAGCAGCAGGCGCAGGTGCCGACGCCTACGCCCACTCCATTGCCTACGTCGACTCCGATGCCGACTCAATTCATTTCCGTCATTAGAGTCACGCCGACGCCAGGTCCGACGCTGGCGCCGTGCGTTTTCACGAATGGCTCGTGCTGCCAGGGGGACTTGTGCAACGCAGTGGAAATCGATTGCGTGCAGGGTTACGCGCCGCACTACGACGGGTGTGACGCAAACTGTACCGTGATTGGAAACTGCGTTCCGGTTGTGACCCCGACTCCTGTTGCAAGGCAGTTGAATCAAGTTTACGTTCAGGCGAGCGCTTCGTTCCAAGTTCCTGAAGAAATTCAGTTCGACGCCAAAAACGTTTTTGCTTACTCGGACGGATTACTGCGCCTGCCCGCGTCGTTGTACCGCAGTTCTTACGAAATGGGCGAAGACTATTTTTCGTTCAAGTTCGCTTGGGACCCGGACAACTACATTAAAGACCGCATTCAGATGAACAACGGCAAGCTCGCGTGGAAAATCGGAGACGATTCTTACATCGTGCGGATGAACGCCGGAAACTACGGCGGCTTCCGCACGCTTAGTTTCGTGAACTGGAGCGCGCCTTACCAGCCCGCCCAGAAAATCGACGAGTCTTTGTTCTACGCAACCGGGTCCGTCAGAGTGAGGGTAAGCCTGTTCCGTGGAGAGGACGGCGGTGTCGAAGCCAACCTTACTGCGCTGGCGACGGCAGTTCACTCGATTACTCCCGCTGACTTGCTGGCGGACTTTCCCGGCGGCGAGGAAGAAATTACTATGACAGTTGACGCGGCACTGGTTCCCGAGATTGCGGCAATGCGGGCAGTGCACTTGGTGGAAGCCGCGTGAGGTGTTTAGACAATGGCTGAAATTGTTTCGAAAAAAGAGCAAATTGATTTGGCGGACAAGCTCGTAAAGTACTACGAGAAAATCTACGAAGGCACTTCTTTCTCCAAGGAGGAAAAGACGCTTTCGCATGCGGAAGTTGGGGAAGTGGACTACACTTACCCCGGTCCGGAAAACGAGTTGGACGCGGAAGTCAAGATGAACGCGATTGCGAAAGCCGTGAGGCTCGGCTACGACGCGCCCGCCATTCTCATAAAGAAAAACGGGAAGCTGGTTCTAGTTGACGGCCACCGCCGCCTGCGCGTAGCGTGGGGACAGGGAATCGGCTGGCCGGCAATAATTATCGTTCCAAGCAAGCCGGTTTCGTTCGGAGTAGAGAAGACGGTAATGGGTAAAGTAAAGGACTTGTTCGGCAAGTGAAAAAATGGTTGAAACGAGCGGGTCGCCGCTTTTGGACTTCGTTCGCTCGCAAGTAGGACCGGGAGTCGTCGGACTCTCGTTTTCCAACGAGGCGTTGAAAAAGCGCGTCATGGGTGAGTTTGGGTTAGTTGTTTACGTTTCCGGTAAAGAGGAAGAAGCTCTCAAGAAAGCAAAGGAGGTCGCGAAGAGGCTGCGGGAAAGGGGTTTTCACGCCGCCGTTGAAGTCGGCTCCATGCCTGGCGTTCACTTCTTTGCGCCGCCGGGCAATCCAAGCAGCAGGCAGCACAGGCAGTTGGCTGAAGCGATTTACGCCCACATGCAGGAACACGGCAGGAAGCCGGGCGACCACTGGTGGGTTTACCCCGAACACAATCCAACTATTCCCGGCAGTTGGGGAGCCAAGCAGTGGGAGCACGTCGCCTTCATTCGTAAAGTCAGCCAAAGAGAAAAGAGGGAATGAATTCTATGCCGAGAACAACCGGGTCGAAGTTGCTGGATTTGCTGTTGCAGAAGGGAGCGTCGCGGTTTGAAGTCGCTTCCTCGCATATTCTGGAGGACCACGGCGTCGCCGCTTTCTTCAAAGAAAGCACGCAGATTCCGGCGCTGGCGCTTGAACTCAGAAGACAGGGGTTTCACGCAGTGGACTTGAGCGCCTACAAAGAACCGCGGCTCGACGTTTTTTCGTCGGAAGTAGGCAGCGCCACCGGAACCCAGAGGGAGGTTGCGCGCGCTCTTTACGTGCACTTGCAGGAAAAGAGGGCCAACCCGAAGAAACACGCGTGGAAGTTCAACGCACACGACCCGACGGTCGAGGGAACGTGGGGAAACCGCGAGTGGAAGAGAATCGAACGGCTGCGGAGGGGGCGGGAGTAAATGGCGGGAGTCAAGCGGCCTTGGTGGAGGTTCTTCGTAATACTTCCGGAGAACCGGGCCGAGCTCGAAAAAATCTTCAAGCTCAACCTGGCGGCTTTGTGCGCGCTCGGCGCGGCGGCCGGAATTTTCTTGTCGCTCATGCTGCTGTCGCAGGACTTGAACACTACGCTTAAAACCGGTTTTCTGTTCATCGCGTGCGTTTTGCTGATTCTGCCGTTGTTCGCAGACAACCTACTGTCTTCAATCGAGTACGAAACGCGCAGGAAACGAACTTAACGTTTTTATAGAACGCCGCGGCAGTATTTTTCGGTGCTCACCGTGTCAACAGTCCGCGATAAAATAAGACAGGATCCGCAAGTAAACGCCTTACTTGAAAGGATTGCGCGGGGTACTCTCGAGACTTTCTTCGTTCCGGGCGACTCGGCTTTCGACGCCGCGCACGGGCGCATCGAACGCCTGTGGCAAGTATATTCTTATCCCCCGACGTGGCGCACGCTTTCTCCCTTGCTTCGGCAGGAAATCTTCGAGTTGCGCAAGGCAGCCGCCATTGAACAAAGGCTTTCGCCCAAGCAAATCGAGAGAATAAACTCTATTTTGGAATAGAGGTAATTACGAGGTAAAAACGCGTTTGCAACGCGTGCGCAGTAACAATCGTTTTCCGCCGAGTGAAAGCGGGTTGCGCGCAAAAAAGTTACAAAACCTATTTAAACAAGAAGCGTTTCTGCAAAGAGTGTTCGCGCGTTTTTAGCGCGCGTTGGCAGCAATTGGAGTTTTTTTCCCCAGCCAAAAGGGGCGTTGCCGAGAAAGTGGGAAAACAGAGTTTTTCTTGATGAGGCCAGCGTAAGCTGGCGGCGTAAGGTGGTTGTATGAACATTGATTCGTTGCAGAAAGAAGTGGTGGAACTCAAGAGCGAAGTCGCTCGCTTGCACGAGGAGAACGACGCGCTGTTGTTCGCCATCCGCGAGAAGAACGACCGGCTGCTCGCGTTGGGCAGAAGGGCCTGAAGGCACCGCTTG
>JACCLL010000046.1 GCA_013425325.1 Microcaldota archaeon
CTCGAAGCACAAGTAGTCGCGCCGCTTTGAAAAATTTTCTGCGTTCGCGCACTCCAAACCAAGCCACCCTGCAGTAGTTTTAGCGAAAGCAAGTTATTTAATGCGGCGTCAGCGCTTCGTCAAGGAAATGGTTAGTTCCTGGGGGTTGCATCCGCCGTCGGAAATCCTGAGTTTGCCGAAGTACTTTCCGGGAGAACCCGCGCTGACGTCTACGGCGAAATTGGTTTCGCCGTTTGCGGGAATTGCTTGAACAAGATTTTGTACTACTGCACTCAATCCCGGGTCGGTCTCGACTTCAACCCGCAAATCTGTAACGGCCACCGTGCCTTTGTTCTCCACTTTTATCCAGCGCTTGTCATCCTGCGTCAAAGTAATGTCGCCCGGCGACAAAGCCAGTTGGGGAGCGGCGCCCGCGTTGACAGTAACGTCAACCGCCGTTTTGGTGTACTTCAAGCGCAGCGAACCCGTCTTCTTGGTCACGGTTGGCTTGGACGAAGTGCCGGCCGCAACCGCGGGCGCAGTCAGGTTGAAGTCGAAAGTCGTGCTGCCGCCAGCTGCGATAGTCTTAGTCGTTGCTCCGCCGACCATGGTTCGAACGTCGCCTTCTGCGACTAACGTTGTTTCAGCGGCTCCTCTTCCCTTGTTGTTTACGGTCACGCTTAATGACTTGGTGCAACCGTTGCCCAAGTCAACGGTAAGCGTCCGCGGACTGACTTCCAGAGAATAAGCGTAAGGCAGGGTTAACGAAACAGAGTTTTCGCCCGGGCTGAGCGTAATGGAAGACGGGTCGGGATTGCTGGAGTACTTGGATCCCGCGTCGACTGAAACACTGAACTCCGTTCCGGACGGAAAAGTTCCGTCGAAGAACACCGTCGAGTCCTCGGAAATGCCGTCGTAAGTGTTGCCTTCCGCGTCTGTTAGAGTAACCGACGCGCCGCTCACCACCTTATTTTCGTCAAGGCCGTTTACAGTAATAGAAAGAGTCGCCGGCTGCGGAAGCGAAGAATAAATTGTGTACCCTACGATTGCGATTATTGCAACGACTATTATCGGCGCGAATTTTTTCAGCAAAGGCATTAGCTTTTCCTGAAACGCGGCAAAGCCTCCTGCCCCGCCTTCTCCTGTTTCTTCGCCGTCCGACATGTCATTCCCTGTAAAGCAAAGAAGAGCCCCGGAATATAAATAAGTTCTATCGAAGCGCCTTCTGCAAATCTGCTGCCTCGACGTTGAGCCTGTGCCGCTTCATCGCCTCGCCGAAAAGCCTTTGTCCGGATAACCCTTGCTTCTCAAGCGCGGAAACCGCTTCCTTGAGCTTTGCCGCACTGAATTTCTTCAAGCCCCTTGCCTCAAGCGCAGCTGAAACAGATGAACCGGGCTTCAACGCCAACTCAGTCAACAGCAGCGGCGACGCCGCTTTTACGAACTCTCCTTTAGCAAAACACGAAAAGAACTGCTTCAGTTTATCCGAAGAAATTTTTTCCACGGGCACGCCGTCCCGCCGCAGGCTCTTGACGGTCTCGGCTAACGTGGCCGCGACGAAAGTGGGTTCCGCTCCGGTTGAAAGGAACTGCTCGAATTCCGCGGGGTCGCATTCGCGCAACACTTTTGCCGCAAGTTCTTCGTTCAAGCCCGTCTTCAAGTACCTTGCCTTCTTTTCCCCGAAGGTTTCCGGAAGCTTTACCGACTTCAGGAACGCGGGCGTCAAGCGGATGGGCGGAACGTCGGTTTCAGGATACATTCTCCCCGCGCCCGGCAGGGGACGCATGAAAACGCTCTTCCGTCCCTCCGCCCTGCGCGTTTCAGGCGGAAGGCCTTCGAACGCTTGCATCGCGCGGTCGAAAACCGCTCCC
>JACCLL010000054.1 GCA_013425325.1 Microcaldota archaeon
GAGTTCGCGCCAATTCAGGGAATGCACGCGCCGGATTTCACGGCCGCGAAGCTGGTTTACAAAATGATTGCCTACAAGTTCGAGAAAGAACTCGCTACCAGCAGTACATAGACTCCACTGCCTTCGCCAGCAAAATCCTGAGCACCGCGGCCTCATCTTCCGAAACGCCCAAGTTAATTGCCTGCACGGAGCCGTCGCGCGCCTGTGACGAAACCTTGAGGAAAAAGCCATAGTCTCCTTTCGCCAAGCTGACAGTCGAATTCTTTGTTTCGGCCGCAAGGGTATAGCCTCCCTTGCTTGGGTCGTGAAACAAGTCAACGCTCTTAAGGCGGCCTTCGAGAACAGTCAGAATCTTTCCCAGGTCCGTCGACGCCAGCTTGAATACCAGCTTGTTTCCCCAGTCGAACGCGTGCGGCGCCGTGCTTCCCGCCGGAGGCGTCGTCTGCTTCGCTGCCTCAACGAACACGCATCGCTTGTCTTTGTTAAAATCGAACTGGACAGCAGCGCCGCTGCCCGTCTTGTTCGGCTTGTAAATACTGTACTTGTTCCGGTAATCAGACGCTTCCAAACAAATCCCCCCTCAAACTACAATCTGCTCGCGAGTTAATTAATTTTGGCGGCCAGTTGCACGCGCGCTTTTTCGAGGAAAACTTGAACTACTTCCGAAGCTTTTTCGGGCGCTACTTTCATTGAAGCAGCGACGTTGTGGCCGCCACCCGATTCTACGACGGACGGCATTTCGCGCTTGAGTTCCTGGATTATGATATTGGCGTCAAATCCCGCCGCCGCCATCTTGCGGTTGGCGCGAAGCAATATCTTGTCCCCTTCATATCCGATGCTGACAAGCGGACAGTCGAGTTTTTCGGAGTACTTGGTGTGCAGCGCGTTCATGAGCCGGCCCTTTGAAGGATAACGGATTCTTTTGGAAAGCACTTTGCCTACTTTAACAAGCAACGCCTTTCCCGGCCCCAAGTCAATTACTTCCGCGTGCTGCAGCGCCTTTTCCGTAGCGCGCGCTACTTTCGCGGAAGCGACTGCGAAGGCGTTTTCCATTCCTTTTTCGTCAGAGAGAAGTTCTTCGTAGTAGTCTAGAGGCCTTGGCGTGGGCGAGTCCAGAATCAGGTAGTCGATTGCAGCGGCGTGTTTATCGAATTCCTTGCGCGCAAAACTGCTGTTGTCGCTTTTCAACGCGGTCCAAGCCCATTCAACTGGGATTTCGGCGATGGCCGAAGCGACTTCATAGGCCAACAGCCCCGCGCAGTAATCCGAGTTCAATCCGAAAACAAAGGGAGAAACCAGTTCAGCCGCTTCTTCCGGCTTTTTCTGGAAGGGATGGTGGTCTATGCAGATGATTTCAAATCCCGAGTCAAGCGCTTCGCGCCTGGCGTCCTGGCTTTCGTCGCTTGAGCCGAAGTCAACCAACAACAACAGGGGTTTTACCGGCCCCGCTTCCATTGCGTCCTGGCGCGCGTCCGCAATAGAGTAAATGGACGAGCCGGTCTGGACTATCTTGAGCTGTAAGTTGAACGAAGGAAGCCGACAGCGCTTCAAGTAATCTTTTATCGCAGCGCGCATGCAGAGCCCGCCGCAAACGCCGTCGCCGTCGTCGTGGTGCCTCAACAGAATGGGGCGAAGTTCCTGCGCGGCGCGCATTATTCTCTGCGCGCACTTTTTCGCCGAAGGAATGAGTTTGCGCAGGCCCTCGTCTTCGAACAACAGCGGCGGCTCGCGGCACGTTGTTTGCCCGGCGACTTGGGCTTCAATCAATCGCTTTAACGCGTTTTCTTCTTTTTCGGTCAAAGGAACCGCTTTTTCGGCGTGGGCTTCCAGGCCGGAAGGAGTTTCGTTGCACTCTGCTTCAAAGAAATAAGCCTTGCCTTCTTCTAGGGGTTCGGCTGAAAAAACGCGGACGAAAGAGTTTTCGCCCCTGCAGAAAAAGGCGTTTGAGGAAAAGGGGTCTTGCCTTACCGCGATTGCGTGAAAACCGCTCTCTGCAGAAGGCAGTGTTGTCATTGGGCTTCAAATGCTTACTTTGAGGTCGAGGGCTTTCTTGAGTTCGCGGTAGCGGTTGCGGATAGTAACTTCCGTCACTCCGGCAACGTCGGCGACTTCCTTCTGGGTCCTGCGCTCGCCCGTAATCACGGAAGCGATGTACACGGTTGCCGCCGCAACGCCCATCGGGCCCCTTCCCGAAATGAGTCCCTTCTTGATTGCCTGGTTAAGGATTTCGACTGCCTTCTGCTGCGTTTCTCCAGACAGCTTCAAGGCAGTGATGAAGCGGGTTATGTAAAACACGGGGTTGGTCAAGGGCACTTTGAGTTCGAGTTCCTGGGTTATCAAGCGGTAGGTCCGCCCGATTTCCTTCTTGGGAATCTCGGCGACGTTGCTGATTTCATCGAGAGTGCGGGGAATGCCGTATTGTCTGCAGATGGCGTAAACAACTGCGCTCACGACGCTTTCTATCTGTCTTCCGCGAATCAATCCCTTTTCAACGCACTTGCGGTACAAGAGCGCGCTGGCTTCGCGAATGCTTTCGCTCAATCCCAAGTGGGAGGCGACGCGGTTGAGTTCGGTAAGCGCAATGGCGAGGTTGCGTTCGATGCTGTTGCTGATTGAAGCGCGCTTGTGCCACTTGCGCATGCGGTACATCTGAGCCTGCTGCGACGGGGCGATTCTTCCTCCGCGCACGTCGCGGTTGTACTGGTCGATTTCAGTGACGAGCCCCTTGTTCGGCGACATATACTTCAACGGAGCGCCGGTGCGAGCGCGGCTCGCGCGTTGTTCCGCGTCAAAGGCGCGCCATTCAGGCCCTTCTTGAATCAAGTTTTCTTCAATAACTAGTCCACAGTCAGCGCAGACGAGTTCTCCGCGTCCGCTGTGCTTCCTGAGCTTGTTGCTTTTGCATTCCGGGCACTGCATTTACTTCACCTTCTTGTTTGAAAGCGTTTTTCCCACCAGTTCAGCAGCCAAAGCGGCTGCGAGTGGTTTCGCGAGGTAGAAAGGGTCGTCGACGGAAGCAATCGTGTCGAAAACTTCCGCAACCGCTTTTCCCCCGTGGTATAGCATCATTTTAGCGGCGACGCCCTCCTTCGAAGCACTGCACAGCAACAGATTTCCGTTGGCAGTCAGCCTGACGACCTCGAAATCCATTTCATGACACTACTCTACGGTGGGCAACCGAAAAACGCCGAAAAAACGATAAGTATTTAAACAAATGACTAATCCCGTATTTAATCCTTTGCTTTCAGAGGGCGTTTTATGCCTTGGCGAGCACGGCGTTGACTACGCCCGATTGGCTTGGCCTGCTCGTGACTCGGGCTTTTCCGAGCTCCGTTTCTATCAACGCGCCTTTAGTGATCACGTTTTCGCGCGAGAAATGCGGGTTGTCGGGAGAAGTGACTACATTCAGTATCTTGACTTTCTTCACTGCAGCTCCGGAAGCGACGTTGGCGTAAATAACCTTGCGCGCCGACGACTTTCGCTTTCCGCCCTTGAGGCGGCGGGGCTCGCGGCGTTCTTCCTTGGCGTCCTTCTCGAACTTCGTTTTTGCGAAAAATCCGCCGAAGTGCACGAGACGCTTGTCCTGCGTCGCGCGCCTCTTTCCGCCTGCTCCGCCGAGCTTGGTTTTTGCGAACTTGTGGTATTGGACCATTTCAAATCACGCCTCGAAAACAATTTTAGCTTCCTCTACAACAAACCTATCGTGAAAACCTACTTCGTCGAATGCGCGCATTCCCTGGACGAAACGATCCGCTTGCTCAGGAAAACGCAGGCCTCGCCATTCGTGTTGACGACGCCAGAAATAGGTTTCTTCGAGCGATTTCTGAAATATACTCTTTTCCTGACTTATAAATCTTTGCAGCAGGAAAGCGCTTCCCTGCGCCCGGACATCCTGTGGCTATGCAAAATCGCGGGCACGAAAAACATAGACCGCGCACTCGAGTTCACGCGGCCGACTGGAAAGAAAGTCGCGTTGACTTCCGAAGAGGAGTTGAGTGCAAGCGCGCTGGCGGCAGTCGGAAAAACCTTTGAGCCGACGGCCGCCGAGAGAAAAAAGGCGGAGAAAACGCTGCAAAAAAAGTTTGAAGTAAGCGACGCGGCTCTAAAGGAATACGCGTTGGAAGACTTGTTGATAGAAAAAGCGGCCGTTGCGACTACTTTCTAGAGGTACTTCGTCAAGTCGACTTGCGGGCACTTCAAGCGCTTTACGGTCTCCCACTTGTGGCGCAAAAAAGGCTGGAGCTCCGGGTCGGCGTGGTGCTCGCGCACGTATTTCGCAGTCCGCTCGTCGCTCGGATAACCCGAACCGAAGTCGACTCCAAGTTTCTTCTTTATCTTCTCGAGCTCCGCGTCCCGGTCTACTTTAGCGAGAATTGACGCGGCTGCAACCGTAGGATACTTGTTTTCCGCCTTGTTGTCGCACAATATTTTCACTTTGTCGGCGCCGGGAACGCGGAAGTACTTGCGTATCCTGCGCTCGAACTTTGAAGGAATGGGGTCCGGCGAATCGATGAACACTTTGCCGAACTCGTGCTTTCTTCTTGCAAGGTCGCCTTGGAGTTCGCCCAGCGCCTCGCCGATTTTCATCGCCTCTATTTCGTTCAGGCTTATTCCCTTGTTCATCAACTCGGTTAGTTCCTCGGCGGTAATCCGAATTAGTAAGTGCCTGCCGATTTTGCGCAGTTTTGCGGCAAGCTCTTCGCGGCGCGCCGGAGACAGTTGCTTGGAGTCCTTTACCCCCATTTCGCGGAGTTCCCTGTCCCACTCCGCCTCCGCTGCGAAAACGCCTATTACCATGGCGCCGAGTACGGGCCCGCGCCCGGCTTCGTCCACGCCCGCTACTATTATTTTCAGCACCCTTGTTCCGCGATTTTCTTCTTCAGTTCCGCTATTTCCTCGTGGAGCGCGACGTCTTTCTTGAGTGGGTCGTTGAACGCCTTTTTCTCAAGTTCTTCAAGCCGCGTCTTGAGGTTGCTTTTTCTTTTCGTCAAGTCTTTTTTCGAAAGTCCCATTTTCAATCAACCTTTTTTCCTGCTATTGTCCGCCCGGAATTTTGAACAAGCCTTTTTTTGCTAGAATCAAGTCGGGATAACCCGCGTTTTCAACGGTGTTTCCCAAAGCCATTCCAGAGCTTGCGGCGAACTTCTTGCATTCTTCCATCGTTTTCTTTACTCCGCCAAAGTCTTTGACGGCTTCTATCTCAGCAAAGCAGCCTAGTTCGGCTATTTCGTCTAGGCAGACGTGAAAGTCGCCGCAGTCGAACATCGCACGCTTTTTGTCTACTACGACTATTTGCTTGAAGCCGAGAACGGAAAGAATCTGCTTAAGCTTCTGGGGGTCGCCTACCTTGGTTTCGTACTCGTCCGAATGAGTTCTTTTTCCCTGCTCGTGGTAAACCAGTTTGTAGTCGAACGACGCCGAGTCGCCGTACTCGCGCACGCGCAGGTACTCGACCGGCCTCGCCAGCGCGTAAAAGTCTTTGTGAGGAGGGTTGAAGTAAGTGTCAACCTGCCTCGCGCTCTTGAGCAGCTTTCCGCTGCGTTCCAAAACAGACTTCGTTTTGCCTACGTCGAGCACTTCGTACCTTATTTCGACTTCTACCTTCAACAAAAGACCTTCGTAAATGGGGCCAGGGGGATTCGAACCCCCATCCACAGGTGTCTTCTAAAAGCGCTCTTCACTCTTCAGAGCTCCAAAGTTCATTTCATTACGGCGCTTGCGCGCCGTTCATCACCCGTTACAGCCCGCTCCGTTGAGGAGAGGGTTTCTGGAGCCTATTGTTCTGCCAGGTTATACTATAGCCCCGT